>NZ_JBALMR010000053.1:0-11142 GCF_036963165.1 Bacillus sp. JJ675
ACATGTTCGGCACCGGTACTGCAGGTCCGCTGAGACTGTTCCAATCTGCGCTTTCCGGACAAATCAGCTGGATGCTTCCATTCGCACTGTTCGGATTGCTCGGCATGATGATCAGCTGGTTCCGCGACCGCCGCGAAAAAGCGGGGCAAATGAAAGAAACCCTTTTCTGGGCGGCATGGCTCATCCCTGTCGCAGGCTTTTTCAGCGTTGCGGGCTTTTTCCATCATTACTATTTGATTATGCTGGCACCGCCGATCGCCGCATTATCCGGAATCGGATGGCATGCGATGTACGGCTTGTACAAAAACCGTAAAGACTGGGCAAGCTATTTGCTGCCGGCAGCCGTGTTCATCACAGCTGCATTCCAGGTCTATATTTTAAGCGGTTATACGAATCAAATCGGCAGCGCCTGGATATACGTTCTGGGCACCTTGGGAGTCGGCCTGACGATCACCCTTCTCATGCTCAAGCGCAGCCATCCGTTTGGAAATCAGCTGACGATCATCAGCTTGTGCGCCCTGCTTCTCACACCGGTCTACTGGTCGGCAACGCCGCTCATGTACGGCAACAGCAACGTCCTTCCAGAAGCAGGCCCGCAGCTCAAAAGCTCATCAGGCGGCGGCATGTTCAGTTCAGATGTGGACACAGGGCTGCTCTCCTACCTTCGCAAAAATAATACAGGCGAAGAATACCTATTCGCTACGCTGACGACGGTCACCGCCGCACCGTATATCATCAATGCCGACGAAAATGTCATGGCGCTCGGCGGCTTCAACGGCACAGACCCGATCCTGACGGTCAGCGAGCTGAAAAAACTGGTCAAAGAAGGAAAAGTGAAGTACTTCCTGATCCCGGGCAACAACTCAGGCAACAGCGAGCTGGTTTCCTGGATCAAAAAACACGGTGAAAAAATTTCGTCAGACGAATACAGCAGTTCCTCAAGCACCATTCAGCAGGGCACAAGAGGCGGCCCCGGCGGCGGAGGAGAGACGACGCTTTATAAAGTTGAATTGTAAGAGATGCGGAAAGCCCATCGGAGATGTCCGATGGGCTTTCCGGCTGTCGAGAAAATCTCGATAGCCTTTTTAATTATGACCACAAAGTATGCAGATGATTTTATCGAGAAATCCTCTATATATAGTGTCTTGAAACTGCTGAAATAAAAAAATGATGATTTTTTGACCTGCGTCTTCACCCCCCCACTTTCTCTTTAAACTGAGAACGCCCAATTAGGGCGCTCTTTTCACATTGGGCACAATTACAACTGTACGACTTGGACTTACTAAATTGAAAAAAATAGATAATTTTCTTTTTATTACTACAAAATGTGATACAATTGACTCGGGCAAATAAACAAAAAGGGGTGAAATTTGACTTAAATCTTTTGTGCTCAATTCTTTTGGATAAAGAAAGAATCCCAAAACCAGTAAACCAAAGCCAAAAGAAAACTGAAAACGTACAATTTATACCACAAAAAAACAATAAGGCCATAGCCAGCCAATAAGGCCAATATCCCACAAACAACTAGAGAAACTATGAAGTAAATCACTAAATACCAAACATGAAATTTTTGGGGATTGCGATTTAAAAAGATTTGAACTGGAGTTGCAAAAATAAGATATGCGACCAACATAAACAAACTTATCGATCTAAAAGACGCAAAACCAAAACCCTCTAAGAACATCAATGTGTAAACTATTGTCGCTGAAAAAACGGAAAAGACAACAGTACACAAATAACCGATAATCCCACTCAAAATACCCATTAGTAAACTCCTTTTCTTCTAAAATTCAATTAATTTAACCAAAGATCGGAGGATTTTTTGTGAAAAGGTTTTTTGTTTTACCATTCTTACTAATAGTGTTTCTTTGTTTATGTTCAACACCGAAAAGCTATGCAAAAGAAGCCTCTAGCCTCTATTGATACAAAAGTGAAAAATGGACATTTTATATTAAAGGTAAACGAAAATGGGGATAAATACAAGTTCTTCAAAAATGGGGAACCTGTTTACGAAGGCTCTTCTAATGAAATCAGTGGTGATATATCAATGATTGGAGCCAAATATAAAATTGGAATTTTTCAAAATGACAAACTAAAAAAAGTGGTCACTCTCAACGTCCCTAATGATTTGCAACAAGAGACTCCAAATTCGTTCGAGGGATCATATGCCGAAGATTTAATGGCTTATCAAATTCAAAAGGGTCATTTAAATATTGTAGCAGATACTGAAAGCGTGGAGCTTTCATGGGATGAACTCCCTGATAAGGACGGGATATATGAGGTTTATAGAGACGACCAAAAAATAGGTGAAACTAAAAATAGGGAGTTTACAGACAACAATGTGAAATCGGGTGAAAGGTACAACTACTCTATACATGTAAGCATAGACCCTTCCGCACCAGAGCAAAAAGAGATCGAGAAAAAGATGCAAGAGCTAGGTTCAAACCTTTCTGAGGAAGAAAAATCTGAAATCATGAGTGTCGAAGGTTCACTCTCTGCAGTTGTAGACATGCCGGAAAACAAAGAATCATACCTAGATTCGAAAGATTCTATATTAGATGATGTAACGAATAACGATAACTTTTCAGTACAAGAAAAACTACCAAAGGATAATATGAAGGGGTGGGATTATAAAACTTTTATTCCCTACAAGTCTGTTTCTGACCCTAAACCAGAGTTTAAAAATACATACTTAAAGGGAGATAATAGAGGGTTTTCAGACACTTCTAATAAAATCAGGACACAGGCATTGGTCAATACGCAATTCCATTCACCAACAAGTATAACTTTATATAAAAAAGTTGGACAATCCTCAAGATGTAGTGACCCGGACTGCAAAAAGGTTATCGAAAGAAAAACCGCAAGCAGCGCCGGAATAAAACTTTATATTAACAGTAAAAAGAGCAACTATCTACATTGGACTGTAACTCATGCAGTTGGAATACCATTCGCAGACTATTATCCAAAGATTGACTACAGTTACAATGTAATTCTGACGAAGGGAATGGCGTCCATTTCAGGTAAACACGATAAAGCTCCAAACCATGAGTTCTATTTAAGCGCGCCATCTGCTTCTAAGTCAACGACAATCTACAGATATGCGGTTAAATCAAAGGATGACTTTTGGAATTTGTGGTTGTGGGCTCCTAAAAAATCCTGGAAAACTGAACTTTTCTAGACTGTTATAGTATGGCCTCTTCCTATCCAGTAGAGTAAGTTTTATTCTGACTGTAGGAAGGGATTTTCCTTTAATGTAAATAGAGAGATTTACTGTAGCTAAAGTATATACCAGACGTATTAGCCCATGTTGTCTCGTCACCTAAACCTTAGTTTTAAAGTTGATTTCCGGAATACGGTTATGATTACCACACACTTAGCCTAGCTTGGCTAAGTGTGTGTGAGGCCTTTTTCTTTTTACAGATATTAAAAAAGGGCTTTTCTCTACAAGCTGAAAGCCCATCGGATATGTCCGATGGGCTCTTTCTTAATGTCATAACGCCGATTTAATGACCTTCTTATAGTACAGAACAGACAACAAGCCGAAAATAGAATACAGAACAGTATTCAATACCATCACCATAATCATCGGGGACCATGCCTCTAATCCGAATACCTGTTTTTTCTCAAGTGTATAGCAAAATGATGTTACATTCTACAGAAAAATCCGGCTCTGCATTTAAAAAGCTGCCTTCATAGAGGCAGCCGATCCGGTTCACATTACAAGCTTTCACCATTCGTTTCAATCACGTTTTTATACCAGTAAAAGCTTTTCTTTCTCGTTCTTTTCAGCGTTCCTTTTCCGTCATTGTCCCGGTCGACGTAAATGTAGCCGTAGCGTTTTTTCATTTCGGCGGTGGAGGCGCTCACCAAATCGATCGGTCCCCATGATGTGTAGCCGATTAAGTCGACGCCGTCGGCGATCGCTTCCCTTGCTTCTTTTAAATGATCGCGCAAATAATTGATTCTGTAATCATCCTGAATGGAGCCGTCTTCTTCGACGGCATCGACCGCGCCAAGGCCGTTTTCTACGATGAACAGCGGCTTCTGGTAACGGTCATACAGCGTATTCAACGTAATGCGCAGCCCTTTAGGGTCGATCTGCCAGCCCCATTCAGACGATTCCAAGTACGGATTTTTGACGCCGCCGAGGAGATTGCCTTCCGTTTTTGCCAAGTCTTCCGGACTCGTGCTCGCGACCATTGACATGTAGTAGCTGAAACCGATATAGTCGACGGTATTTTCCTTCAAGATGTCTTCATCACCTTCAGCCATTTCAATGGTAATTCCGTTTTCCTTAAAGAAGCGCTTCATATAGCCCGGATAAGCTCCGCGCGACTGTACGTCCGAGAAAAACAGCGTTCTTCTCTCATTCTCCATCGCGGCGAGCACGTCTTCCGGCTTTGGCGTCATCGGGTATGTCGTCGTTGCGGCGATCATGCAGCCGATTTTAGCGTCCGGGATGATTTCGTGTCCGGCTTTGACCGCCAGGGCGCTTGCGACAAATAGATGATGCGCCGCTTGGTACATCGCATTTAACTTGTTTTCGCCTTCTTCAAATACAAGGCCTCCGCCTGTAAACGGCGCATGCAGAACCATGTTGATTTCATTGAACGTCATCCAGTATTTCACTTTGTCTTTATAGCGGGTGAAAACCGTTTTCGCATAATGTTCATAGCACTCGATCACTTTCCGGTTTTTCCAGCCGCCGTATTTTTTAATCAGACCGAGCGGCATTTCGTAGTGGGAAATCGTCACTACAGGCTCAATACCGTGTTTTAATAGCTCATCGAAGAGACGATCGTAAAATTGGAGGCCCTCTTCATTTGGTTCAATCTCATCGCCGTTAGGAAAAATCCGTGTCCAGGCAATCGATGTCCGGAATGCTTTAAATCCCATTTCGGCGAAAAGAGCGATATCTTCTTTGTAGCGGTGGTAAAAATCGATGCCTTCATGATACAGGTTCAATGACTCCATCGATTCGTCAAATGGATACATGACGCCGTTCGGCGACACATCGGCTGTCGAGAGTCCTTTTCCGCCGACATTATAGGCGCCTTCCACTTGGTTTGCGGCAACCGCTCCGCCCCATAAAAAACCTTCAGGAAACCTTTTCATTTGTTCAGTCATATCATTTCACCTCATCCTAATTTGTCAGGCTTTCCTTTCTCTACGCCAGCGCGATCAGCGCTTCCTCAATGTCAACGCTTTCATCTGTTTTCAAAGGCTTGATCGACTGGTACCGGTCCGTATTTGTAATGATAACCGGCGTGATCAACTGATAGCCAGCATCCTTAATCGCATCCATATCAAAACAGACAAGCTGGTCTCCCGGCTTTACAGCGTCGCCTTTATTGACATGCACGGTAAAGTGCTCACCGTTCAATTTCACCGTGTCGATTCCGATATGGATAATAATTTCCGCCCCATTGTCGCTTGTAATGCCGAGGGCGTGCTTCGTTTGAAAAACGGTTGTGATCGTGCCTGATACCGGGGACACCACTTTGCCTTCTTCAGGCTCAATGGCGACGCCTTTTCCCATGACTTCTCCAGAAAATGTCGCATCATCCACTTCACTCAATGCTTTGACTTCGCCTTTCAGCGGGCTTTGAATGATCTCTCCCGCT
The DNA here is from genome assembly GCF_036963165.1 of Bacillus sp. JJ675. Lineage (NCBI taxonomy): Bacteria > Bacillati > Bacillota > Bacilli > Caryophanales > Bacillaceae > Bacillus > Bacillus sp. JJ675. Next base: position 5,625 of record NZ_JBALMR010000053.1, read on the forward strand.
CCCGCTTCAGATGGAGATGGAGCAGCTGCTTGTTCATCGGCTTCGTCTGAAGGAATGTCTTCAAATCCTAACAGATAAGCAATAATGGTCGCTGCAAAGAACGCGATGACGAGCCCGATCATCGCCTGAACAAACGTAGGGCCGATGAACGTCGGAATACCTGGCAATCCGGCGTTTCCGCCAACGATGTAAGATGCAACTCCTGTGATGCCGTAAAATGCACCGCCGACGGCTCCCCCAAGAAGCGCGGAAACAAACGGCTTTTTCAGCCTCATGTTGACACCGTACATCGCCGGCTCCGTAATTCCCATCAAAGCCGTGATGCTTGTGGTCATCGACAACGATTTAAACGTCGCATTTTTTGATCGTAAAAAGACGGCGAATGACGCTCCCGCCTGTCCCATATTGGCCAGGAACATAGCCGGCATCAAATAGTCGTATCCGTTTTGAGTGATATTGTTGAGCATGATCGGCACCAATGCATAGTGCATCCCCGTCATAATGATAAGGGAGAACGTTCCGGCCAACAGGATCATCGCAATCAGACCGGCATGCTGGAACAGATAGTTCACGCCGACGGAAAGGTAGTTTCCGATAATCGCACCGAGCGGACCGACCGTGATCAATGTGACGGGCACGACGATCAGCAGGGTGAAAGTCGGTACAAAGATGAGCTTCAAAGATGTCGGCGTAATTCTATCAATCCATTTTTCTACATAAGATGCAATCCAGATGGCAAGCAAAATCGGAATGACCGTCGACGAATACGTGGCAGCGGTTACAGGCAACCCGATAAAGGAAATGCTTTTGCCTGAAGCAAGCAGAGCCGTCAGATCCGGATGCAAAATCGCCGCTCCGATAGCCGCTGCTACATAAGGGTTGCTGCCGAATTTTCTTGCAGCACTGACTGCGAGCAGTAAAGGCAGGAAGTAGAAAGCTCCGTCGCCGATGGCAGACAGAATGGTGTGCGCCTGACTCTTCTCGCTCATCCAGCCGAATGTCACGGCTAACGCAATAATTCCCTTGATCATACCCGCACCGGCAATCGCCGGGAGAATCGGGGTAAATACGCCTGAAATGACATCAAAAATGGACGCAAGCACGTTTTTCTTTTGAGAAGATGGCTGCCCGGCCTTTGCGTCGCTCAGGCCGCTGTTGGCGAGCATCGCCTTATACACCTTAGGCACATCATTTCCGATAATGATCTGAAACTGTTCACCGCTGATGTTCGTTCCCATTACACCGGGCACGTTTTCCAATTTCGCACGATCAGCCTTGCCATTGTCATAAAGGTTGAAACGCAGTCTTGTCATGCAGTGAATCACGCTCTGTACGTTCTCCTCACCGCCGACGAGTTGTAAAATGTCTTTTGATACTTTATTATAATCCATATGAGTACCTCCTCCTTTTGGGGGAATATGCCGGACTGAAGGTGGCCGCCTTCACCCGGCTTTTTTTCTGGAAACATATCTGCTCGTTTTTGCATCACCTCCTTAATTTCAGGCACAAAAAAAACCTAAATTACGGACAGCTTCCCGGGACAATGTCCCGATGATACTCTCGTAACTTAGGTTTTGCCTGCTAAAGCAGTAACAATCCTTAAGAACTTGCTGATATTAGTTTGTATCTATACTGTAGCACCTGCCTATCTTTATGTCAACGCTTTCATTACAATTGTCGGATAAAAAAATAAAAGCCGCCATTCCTTGTAAATCGGAATTTGGCAGCTTTTTTCTTCTGAAAATCTCCTTTTCTATTAAGACTTTCTTCCTGGTTTTCTCCGTTTTTTCACCGCTGCTGCTTTTCGTTTGGTGAATGCGGAAGCCCTTCTTCTGTTCTTGCGGCGCACAGCCTTTGTTTCAGGTTCCTGCGGTTCCTTTTGCTGTTTATGAAGGAGAAAGCCTGCAATGAGAAACGGAATTTCGGATGTATTCGTAAAGATGTTTTTAATGCCCATCGCCAAAATAAAAGAACCCCACGCAGAAAACGGATTTTTTCTGATTTTGATATACGCGGTGATTTCCAGGGCAATAAAAATAAGCGACTGCGCCAAAATGACGATTAACATGATCAAAAGGAAAAAACAGCCCCAATTAAACAGTGTCCCCGAATAAATCATCGCTCTCAGCATACAAAGTATCAGACTGCGTATATCCGCTCACGGCATCCGGATTCCAAACGGTGTAAGAATCAAACCACCCGCTTTTGATGCGCAGGAAAACGAATAAGATGCCGAACCAGTACCCAATATGCAACACTATTCCTAATAAAGTGAGATTGTTTGCTGCTTTGTTTTGCATGATGTTCCTTCTTTCGAATTATGATTGAAGTGAGTGAATCGCCTCTTCAGCATTTGCCGGAAACGATTTGAGTTCCTTCTGGTCAAGGTCTTCTTGAAACAGGCAAACCTTCTGAATCTGTCGGTTTTGATAATGATGGTAATAATAGCTCCCCGAATGGCTGCACATGGCCGCCGTGTATTGCGTATAGTCATCTTCCCCCTGCTCAGTAATGACGATGCCTTTCGGTATATTCATATTTGAAAGAATATGAAAAGCTGCAGACACTCCCTCTGTTTCGCCTGTGACGGGTTTCATATGTTCTTTCAAATAGGCCGTCCTCACAAAGCGGGAAGGCGGGGTGAAATCTCCCGGCAGTCCAGCTAAACCCGATCCTTCGCCAAAAGCCGACAACGTCAGTTCACCTAATTTTTTAGCCTTACACTGCCCGGGCCGCAGCCCGATGTAATTTCTCAAATTGGTCAAATGCCACGAAAATTCAGGGCTGTTCGTCATTACGCCGACAGGATTATCATGAACCTGAATGCCGTCTGCCGTCGGTTCGACAACGATGCTCCGTCCGGAACGGTCCGACAATATCCAGTGCAGCGGCGTAACCGTACCGAGCAGCTTTACCTCTCTCTCCACAATCGCAAGAGAAGACAACGCAGCCTTCACATCCTCCAGGCTGACGCAGTTCGACAACACCCATGTCACAAATTCATGCGGCGCGATGTTATCATGGTTATCCTTTGGTTCTTTTTCATACACGGCATAACCCGGGAAATAAAGCGCAGCGCACGACAGGCCTTTTTCGTTCACACCATCGGCAAACAAAGCGTTTTCAAACCGCCTGCCCATTCCGATAAACGCGTATGGCCCCCTATGTTCCCTGCCGTCAGCTTCACTCATCCATTGATACATGCGCGGATGCAACAGCACCTCTCCGTCAAGCTGAAAAGTAAAATCCATCGTTCTTGCCAATAGATGCACCTGATCTGCAGTCGTCAACGTCACACTCGTACACATTGTGCCTCAGTCCTTTTTGGTTATTACACTTAGTGAACAATTTATGTTCATCTTAACGAATTGGAAAGGATTAGTCAAAATCCCGGCCCTAAAAAGGTGTAATAACCAATAAACACCTTGATTGCCATTGTTCTTGCATTCAAGGTGTTAAATGTACTTAATAATTATTTTAAAAACCGTTCATATTAAAGAAATTTAAGTTTATAAATATTATGCTAACAGACTGTTATCATCGATTCTTCAAAATACTCTATAATTTCGATAGCTAATGAATGTGTTATTTTTTTATCTTGAGCCTCCTGACTATATTCCTTTGCTACTAACATCTTAACTTCAGGCTTTTCTAGAAAGGAAACTAGCTCATTCTTTCTTCTATATGCTTCATTTCCATTAGGTAATAGCAATGAATCGTCTCCGCTTATTTTTGAAAATTTCTTTTCCCTATTAAGTTCATAATTGTTAAATAAGTCTATGATAGTGCTGTCTTGATTTGCTAAAATTACCTTTTTGATTGAGTTATAATAAATTTCAGGATCAAGACAGTCTTCTATCTCTGTTTTTTCATAAATTGTTCCTTGTTTTGCAACGTCTAACAATTTTATAACTTCTTCGTTGTTAGATCTAAAAACTTGTAAACGTCTTAAAGATATAGGCATATCTTTTAAATTTTCAAATTTATAATTCATTTTTGTCTCATCTGTATCGATTATGCAAAGAATCTTTCCTTTAAAATCCTTTCTTTCTTTTTTATCTATCAGAAGCGGATTAAGTAACAGATTGAATAATTTTACTACATTTCCACATCCGCCCACTGGTAATATTCTGTACTCTTTACTATCTGGCAATATGGTATCCAGATAAATTTTATCATCCCCTCCTTCACATATTATCCAATTACTATTTTCTTCATTGGTTTTTATATAACTCAAAATACTAGTAGCTAAATCAAACATGCTTTTCAACTCTACATCTTCAGGAAAGCTTCTTTGATTATCTAAGTAATTAAAAAAACTATATTGGCTTATTCTTAAATTGTCGAGATTTTTTTCTAAATGTATTAACTGTCCCTTAGTGGTAATAGGTAAAAATCCATACCAATGTGTTGTTATTATTATCTGACTATTGAATTTATTAGCTAAGTCCTCAATCCTCGTAAACTGAGCAAAACAGTTTGCTACATTTAAAGAAACCTCTGGTTCATCGATAGCTAGTACAATCTCTTTTTCCTTTTGATTAAAATTAGAAAGAAATGCATATGCTATATCTACTAGTGCTTTTCTCTGCTCTCCTGAACTTAATTTGGAAATTTCACGTTGATTATGTCTTAAGGATTTTTTTAAAAAATAAGCTTCTAATATTTTATCTCTTAAATCAGTTCTTGTTAGTCTTTTTTTAAAATTTGCACTAACCCCATAATCATATCTTTTATCTATACTTTTTATTTTTTCATTTATTTCATTCATGAACTCATCAAGATTTTGGTTAATAAAGCTTAAAAAACTAATATTTCTACCGTCAATATTTAAAGGCCTTTCAATAATTTTATCTACTAACTCTAGTACATCTCTACTCATTAATTTTTGCATCTGTTCTGCTTCAATTTTAAGAATATCATTCGCCCTTTGTTCTACTGAAATATATACATAAGAGTAATGTAATAAAATTAATTTCTTTATTTTTTCAAGTTTTCTTTCTGGTTCTTTTCCTTCAAGTAACTTTGATAGGTATCCATGAAAAGGACTTAAGGTAGCCTTACCATTACTCTTAACACCAATAACTAAGAGATAATAATCTTCTTTATATTTACTTTCTAATTTCCTTTTAATTTCAAAGAATTTATCAATATGCTCTCTTCTAGAACTCCCCTGCACAAGGCTGTCTAAATTATTCCATATGTAATCACTTATTTTAGTTAAATCAGCAATAGTACTTTTAAATTCATTAATTTCTGATCTACTAAATCTAGAATCATTCTCAAATCTTGAATTAAATTCTTTTTTATTAATTAAGAAAACCGGTGATATATAGACCTCATCTTTTTTTGAACCTTTATAAATATTCCAATCTCTATTATTAAAGAAAACATCTATCGCTTCTAAAATTCCGCTTTTTCCAACCCCATTATTGCCAATGTAGACTGAATATTTATCCTCTAATCCAATTGTTATTGGAACAAAATAAGCCTTATTATATGATTTATAACCATTTAT
>NZ_JBALMR010000054.1:0-69732 GCF_036963165.1 Bacillus sp. JJ675
CCGTCGGCCTGTTTGATGTCGGCAGCCGTCAGCTCATTTTGGACGCCGACCTGGCCGTGGGTTTCCACTTTGATGTCGACGCAAAGCTTCGCGGCGGCCTGTTTTAAAGCCTCTTCCGCCATAAACGTATGGGCGATACCGGTCGGACAGCCTGTCGCAGCGATGATTTTGATGTTTGCCATGCTGAAAACCTCCTTTATAAATGGGTGATCCTGATTTGTGAAACCGTCTCATCGAGCCTGGATAAATCGCCGAGCCCTTTTGAAAATGCCGTCAGCGCTCCTGCGGCAGACGCCTGTTTTAAAGCGTCTTCAAGAGGCATGCCGAGCTCCTGTTTGCCGATGAACACTGCCAGCATCGCGTCGCCCGCACATGCGGTATTGACGACTTTGCCTTCGGCGGATGTCACCTTTAATGTCTTGCTTCGGTCAAAATATATTGCGCCGTCTTTTCCGCGGGTGACGAGGACCCGCTCGGCTCCCCGGGTGAGAAGCTTGCCTCCGTAACTGATCACTTCTTCTTCTGACAACGCTTTCTTTTGTCCGAAAAAAGCGGCCAGCTCCTGTTCGTTCGGCTTGATCAGGTAAGGGCGGTACGGAAGGCAGTCGAGAAGCGCCGGCGAGCTGATATCCAACACGAGCTTTATCCTCCGCGTTGCGGCAATGTCGGAAAGAACAGGATAAATGCTTTCCCGGATGCCTTTTGGAAGGCTGCCGGAAATGAATAAAAAATGCCCTGAGGGAATCTTCCGTATTTTATCAATCAATTCTTGCGTCTTGGTTTCTGATATGAACGGGCCTTTGTTGACGATTTTGAATTCGCGGTCTGAGTTGATAAAAATATTAATCCGGGAAATGCCGTCAACCTTTACAAAATCGGTCGCGATGTTTTCTCTCTTCAGCTCATCTTCGATAAATCGCCCCGTGAACCCGCCCGTAAAGCCGAGCGCCGTATTGTCGAGGCCGAGGCGCTTGAGCATAAAAGAAATATTGACGCCTTTTCCGTTTGGCTGGTAATCTTCATCTTTCGTGCGGTTGACAATATCGGGAAGCAAATCGTCTGTTTCAACAAACAGATCAACGGCGGTATTCATCGTGCATGTATAGATCATGTTGTTCCCCCCTTTATCTATGACTTCACAGACATTATGTCACAGATAAAAGGGGGAATGTTTACAGGTTGTGTAAAGGTTTTCATCAAGACGTTTCATGCGATGTGCGAATCACGTATGAATCGAGCATAATGCGGGAGAGGACTTGCAGGGGCAGGCGGGAGCGGACTTCATAATCAGGAAAAAACGATTGTTCTCCTTTGAAACCGATGAGTACGATCTCCGACAGTTTGGCGAGCCGCGAGTCGACTCTCGTCGTCAATGTGATAGAAGAGATCGATTGCACTTTGAAATTTGTAGCAGCTTCGACCAGTTCTTCCGTTTCGCCGTTCAATGAGACGAATAAGCCGAGATCCTTTTTGGTGAGCGTTTTCGATTTGCCCCTGATGATGTTCGGATCGCTGTGCATCTCGACGTTTTTTCCGAGCAGCTGAAGCTTGATGGTCATCTCTGTGCCGATCATTTCAGACAAGCCTCTTGCAAAAATATATATTTTGTCGGCATTGCTGATTTTTTGAATGGCATCCTCAATAAGACCGATATCGAGCATTTTGATCGTGTCGAGAACCTCCCGTTCATTTTTGAGCACAGCCTGTTTGATTTGGCTGTCGATGTCATCCATGAGGGGAGTATGTCCGAGCTGATGACTTTCCTTTAATGCATATTTAAAAGAAGTGTATCCGTCATAGCCAAGCTTTTTCATTAACCTGACGATCGTGGCTGTTGAAACATTGGCATTTTCGCTTAATTTGACGATGGACTGGGTTGAGATCAGGTCAAGGTGCTGATAAATATACTCAAGCAGGTGCCGTTCCGAATCGCTGAGCGTATGATATGTGTCAGAAGTCATTTGAAACAAGCCGTCTTTCATGTTCAAAACCCCCTTTTATAGTCATATTGTATCAGTTTGAAAGGGGGAGAAGGCGAAAAAAACAAAATAAAAACCCGGTGCTAGCGGATGTCTTCGGCATACGGGCTGTTTCGCTTTCGCGTCCCCGACAGAACGGCGGATTGCACATGGTTTGCGCACTCCTTGTCCTAGCCGGTGCGTTCGGCCATCATGCCTGCATCTCCTTCTATTACACATTTGTCAAAGATTTGCTGCAGCGCTGAAGGCACTCCAGGCACGCTATGATGCATTCAGCATAGGATTCATTTTCCGTTTCTTGTGCCTGGTACCCTGCAAAAGCGTTTCTGCAAAAGAAAAAACCTGCTGTTAAAGCAGGTTGTCACCCGGCGAGTCCTTTATGGATGCGATCAATGTTTTCTTTCATCATTTTATAATACGAATCTCCCGCCTCACCCGGTTTGCCGATGGAATCGGTAAATACTTTTCCTTTGATCGGCACGCCGGTTTCGGCTGACACGCTTTCCATGCTGCGCGGATCAACGCTTGTCTCTACGAATAAAGCCGGAACCTTCTTTTTCTTCACCGTGTCGACGATTTTTTTCATCTGCCCAGGAGTGCCTTCGTTTTCTGTATTAATTTCCCAAATATACCGGGCGTCCACACCGTATGCCGAAGCAAAATATTTAAAAGCGCCTTCGCTTGTCACGAGGATGCGGCGATCTTCCGGTAGGTCCTTAAAGCGGTCTACCGCTTCGTCGTGGAGCTTTTCGAGCTTTTCGATATATGCCACAGCGTTTTTTTCGTAGTCTTCTTTATGGGCGGGGTCGTTTTTCATCAGCGCATCACGCGCGTTTTTTGCATATTGAATCCCGTTTTGAATGTCGAGCCAGGCGTGCGGATCTTCTTCCGTTTCTTTCCCTTCAGATGTGAGGTGCTTTGCCTGAACGCCTTCGCTCAGCTTGTAGACAGGGGCGTCATCGCCCGCTTTTTCGGCCGTTTCAAGGAGCTTCGTAAACCAGCCGTTTCCTGTTTCGAGATTAAGGCCGTTGTAAAAAACAATATCGGCATCCGCCGTCTTTTGGACGTCTTTTGGCAGCGGGTCGTATTCGTGCGGATCGGTGCCGACAGGGACGATGCTGTGCAAATCGATGTGACCGCCTCCGACGTGTTTGACAATGTCATACAGGATCGAATAGGTGGTCACGACCTTCAGTTTTCCGTTTTCTCCACTGCTGCTTTTTGAGGAGCAACCGGCGGCGAGAAGCAGAATGACGGCTGCCAGAATCGCTAATTTTCGCTTGAACTTCATGTTTGGATTTTCCCCCTTTGTTTTTAGATTAATTTTGGAGCGCCGCTCTTTTTCTTCTTGTTTTCAACGACCTCCACAGGATGCCTTGTGTTGGCGAAAACATAAAGGCGAGGCCGAACAGGATCGTAGCAACCAGCACGATCGCCGCTCCTGATGAAAGGTTGTATGTGTAGCTCAGTCCAAGGCCGATGACCGCTGACAAAGCGCCGAAGAAAGCGGCCAAATAGATCATCACCCACAGCCGGTCGGTCAATAAATAGGCGGTCGCGGCAGGAGTGATCAGCATCGCCACGACGAGAATGATGCCGACGGTCTGGAGCGATGCGACCGTCACCATCGTCAAAAGCGCCATTAAAAAGTAGTGGATCAGACGGTTCGGCAAACCGTAGACGGCGGCCATCGTCGGATCAAACGAGGTGATCAAGAGCTCTTTGTAGAACAGAAAGACGGCTGAAAGGATCACGATCCCGATCGCAAGCGTGACCCACATATCTGATGAACGGACGGCCAGAACGTTGCCGAATAAAATGTGATACAGGTCGCTTGAGCTTTTTACAAGGGTGATCAAGATGATGCCGACCGCGAAAAAGGCCGTAAATACGATGCCGATGGCCGAATCGTTTTTGATCCGGCTGTTTTGGCTGACATAGCCGATCCCGAGTGCGGTCAGGATGCCGGTAAACACGGCTCCGAAGAAAAAGTTGACATCGAGCATATAAGAGATCGCGACACCGGGCAGGACCGCGTGCGAAATGGCGTCGCCCATAAGCGCCATTCCGCGCAGGATGATAAAACAGCCGATCACCCCGCATATGACGCCGACCATGATCGACGTGAACAGCGATTTTTGCAAAAAAGAGTATTCCATCAGACCGTTTATGAATTCCATCAGATCGCCCCCCGTTTCGTCTGGAGAAATGGAAGCTGGGCTTCATAGGCTTTCATCATGACTTCAGGATCGAGAATGTCTGAGACAGGGCCTTTTTGAATCAGCTTTTTGTTCAGCAAGATCAGTTCATCGAAGTAGCTGTCCGCTTTCGTCAGATCGTGATGGACGACGAGGACGGTTTTTCCTTGGTCGCGCAGCTCCTTTAAAATCGCGACGATCGTCTCTTCGCTTGTCACGTCAATGCCGACGAACGGTTCATCAAGGCAAAACAGCTCGGCTTCTTGAGCGAGCACCCGCGCGAGAAACACGCGCTGCTGCTGTCCGCCCGACAGCTCGCCGATCTGGCGCTTTGCGAAAGCCTCCATCCCGACTTTTTCCAAGCAGTGATGCGCCCAATCTTTGTGGCGTTTTTTCGGACGGCGGAGAAGCCCCAGCTCAGGGTATGTGCCGAGTAAGACCGTATCGAGGACATTGATGGGAAATGTCCAATCCATGTCATTTCGCTGGGGAACATAGGAGACGCCCTTGCGAACGTTTTTCAAAGGTCTTTCAAGGAGACGCACTTCGCCTTTATCTCTCGGAATCAAATCGAGTATCGCTTTCAGAAGCGTCGATTTGCCGGCGCCGTTCGGCCCGATGATTCCGGCCATTTTCCCTTGTTCGATCGAGAAATTGATACTTTGAAGCGCCTCAGTGCCGTGGTATGACACGTATAAATCCCTAACGGTGAGAGCGTGTTTCATAGCTTTGTAGGAACTCCTTTCGGTGTGAAATTATCTTTATCCAATAATTTTAGCTTGGCAACTCTTTTGTTACCTTAGGACATTTTTTTTACCTAATGCAACTTTCGCTTGAATTTTAATACAGATCCTTCGACTTGTAAAGTTCAAAAATTTCTAAATAAAGGACGAAAGCCATGCAGGAAGCGCTGCATGGCTTTGTAAATTTTTTCTTCACCGGTGAAATTGAAACGTATCAAGCGCCGTTTTTCCTTTAAAAACGAAATAAACGTCGCGGGTGCCTGTCGTTTTGGAGAGCTGGGCTTTGATGGTTTTCCAGTTTTCAAGGCCGGAGGTGTCGGGGACGTTCAGCGAACCGATCTTTTTCCCTTTCACCGGGCGATCCAGATAAATATCGATGTTTCCGCCGCCTTTGCTTGACACAGCAGCTTCAAAGCGCTTTTCTCCTTTCAAGCGTACATGGCGGAAGGCGATCCAGGAATTTTCTGTTTCGTTTCTTCCGTGATCCGAACGCCTTCATAGTCATCGTAATTTTCGGCTTTCGTCTTTTGGCGCAAATGTCGCTTTGGAATGTCTTCGCCGTGAACCGGAATTCGTTTCGTCAGGCGGATATCCTTTGAGGAGCTGCCGATATTGATGCTGTATGGGCCTTTTACGACGGCAAATTTTTCTCTTGTCACGTCCCAAAAAGCGAGATCCGTTTGCTTTAGCTTAAATGTGACCGTTTTCGTTTCGTCAGGCGAAAGGGTGATGCGCTGGAAGCCTTTTAAGTCCTTCCTCGGCTGTTTGACCCTTGTTTTAAAACCGGGCGCGGTATAAAGCTGAACGACTTCATCGCCTGTTCTCTTTCCCGTGTTTGTGACCTTGAAGCGAATCGTGACGGTTCCGCTTTTTTTAAGGCTTTCCGGGGAAACCGTCAAGCCGTGATAGCGAAACGATGTATAGGACAATCCGTGGCCGAACGGATACAGCGGCCGTCCGTCAAAATATTTATATGTCCGCTTCCCTTTCATAATGTCGTAGTCCATCATATCGGGCAGATCCTTGACGGATGCATGCCACGTCTGCGTTAATCGCCCTCCGGGGGCTTCATCGCCGAAGAGGATGCCTGCGAGCGCACTGCCTGCTTCCTGTCCGCCGTGTGCCGTATACAAAATTGCGGGGACGTGTTTATCGGCCCAGTTCAGCGCGAACGGATAGCTGCTTGTCACGACGAGCACGGTGTTCGGATTCGCTTTTGCGACGGCTTTTATGAGCTCTTCCTGGGCGGGAGGGAGTGCGATGTCATTGCGGTCCTGGGTTTCCCTGCCGTTGATATAAGGATTGTTTCCGGCAAACACGACGGTCTTGTCGGCTGCTTTTGCCAATTCCGCGGCTTCCTGGACTGCGGTTTTGACGACGGTTTTTTCGAATTTTTCCGCCGCTGTCAGAGGTGCATCGGCGGAGGCCGTTAGTGTTCCGTCTGTCTCGGCTTTGATGTATTTGCCGTTCGCGGTGTTTTTCATGGCGTACGTCCCGTCAGGCTGTTTTTCAAGCTGAAAGGTTTCTTTGACCGTCCAGCCGTTTGGTTGCTTTTGGTCGGGTATTAAGCGGCCGTCATCCTGAAGCGATACGTAGCGGCCGTTCGCTTGGGCGCGAAACGTGTGTACGCCGTCTCCCCAGTCGGCCAAATCGAATGTTTCGTGTTTTTTCAATTCAGACGCATCTGCTGTGAGCGGCTTTTTTCCGTTTTGATCCGCTGTTACGAATTTTCCCGTCAGCACCGATTTGAATCCGCTCTGTTCGATTCCTTCCGCGAAGGAGACGCGTTTTTCGCCGATTTTGTCTGTTATGCCGTCAAGCGGGGTTACTTGATAAGGCATCGTCCCGCTGTACCAATCCTCATAGAGCACATTCCCGAACGGGCCGATCACCGCGATGTTTTCATCTGCACGAGGGTTGAAAGGGAGCAGTTGTTTGCTGTTTTTGAGCAGCACGATCGATTTTTCCGCGGTTTTTTTCGCAAGCTTTTGGTGCGCCGGGCTGTTGATGACGTCATCTGTCAGGCGGCTGTACGGACTCAGCTCATCGGGATCGAATTCGCCCGTGCGGAAGCGGATGCTGAACGTGTTTTTCAAGGCATGATCCAAATCTTTTTCAGAAATCAGCCCTTTTTGTATGGCACCCGTGAACGCGCCCTTTGTCAGCGCGGGATTTTCTCCCTGGTCTGTGAAGTTGTCGATCCCCGCTTTCAGAGCATGTGCGTGTGCTTCTTCGTGATTGTCGTAATAGCGGTGATCATTGACGATCCCGGACGGGTCAAACGCGTCGCTGACGATAAAGAAGTGCTTTCCCGCCCATTTATTTTTGACGGTGTTTTTTAGAAGCGGACTTAAAATGGCGGGCTTATCATTGACCGAATTGTAAGCGGGCATCAAGCCGTATGCAGCTTTTTCAGAAATCACCGTTTGAAACGGCTTGATGTAATATTCGTGCAAATTCCGAGGATCGATGCTGGAAGAGCTGAAACCCCGGTCTGTTTCATTGTTGTAGCCGAGAAAATGCTTCAATGTTGGAACCGTTTTCAAATAAAAGGGGTGGTCGCCCTTTAAGCCTGACGCATAGGCGGATGCTATTTTTCCGGTTAAAAAAGGGTCCTCTGAATAGCCTTCTTCATTTCTTCCCCATCTCGGATCCCGCAGCAAATCGACGACAGGGGCCCATACATTGACCCCGTTCGCTGCAGGATGAAGATGGTGAAACCCGCGGACTTCATCTCCGACCGCAGAGCCGGCCTGCTTGATCAAAGCCGGGTCCCAGGTGTGCGCAAGGCCGACAGCCTGGGGAAAAACGGTCGCTTCTCCGAGCCAGGCGACGCCGTGCAGCGCTTCTGTACCCGTTTTGAAAGCGGGGATTCCGAGGCGGGGAATCGCAGGCTGATACTGGTGCATGAGCGATACTTTTTCATCAGGCGTAAGCCGCGATACGAGGTCTGCAACCCTTTTTTCCACGGAAAGGCCGGGGTTTTGAAACGGGTAGTCGTACGCCGGCTCCGGTTTAGCCGCCGCGGGGTGCGGCAGGCTGAAACCGAGGGCGGAAACGATGATGCATACCGCTGTTATGCGGACTTTTTTCAGCATGGTTTCACTCCTTTGCTAGAAAAAAATGACGACATCGCGATGCTCTTCCTTCGGCTGAATCGCCGTTCCTTCTTGAAGGGCTTCCGAAGCTCCGTTGATGACGGTGCTGACGGCCGGATGATTGCGGAGGATCAAGCGCCATTTCTTTTGCACGCCTGTCGTTTTGACGGTTATCGTGTTTTGCTTTCTGACAGCCTTGATCGTCATCGTTTCTTGTTTTTCATTGTAGATCGTCTGTTCTGCCGAACAGCCGTCTTTTAAATGGTAGAGGCAGAATTCGACACCGTCGAGATAATCGTAGTCCGGCCGGTCAGATACATCTCCGAGCGGGAGCAGGGTGTTTTCCCGGACGAACAGAGGCAGCCCCATATAGCCGTACTGCTCTTGTTTCCACTCTCCGCCTTCCGCCTCTTTCCCTGTTAACAAGTGTGTCCACGTTCCTTTCGGGAGGTAATAGGAGACAGCGCCGTTTTCTTGAAAAACCGGGGAGACGAGCAGGCTTCTGCCGAGCATGTATTGCCTGTCGAGCCAGTCGCACGTCCGGTCTTCAGGAAATTCGAGGAGCATCGCCCGCATGACCGGAACGCCTTCAAGGTGAGCTTCATAAGCGGCGGCATACAAATACGGCATCAGCCTGTGCTTTAATTTGACAAAATACCTCATCACGTCTGACGCTTCTTCGTCAAACAGCCACGGCACCCTGTACGATTCGCTGCCGTGGAGGCGGCTGTGCGTCGACAGCAGTCCGAATGCCGTCCAGCGTTTATACAAATCGGCAGAAGCCGTGCTTTCAAATCCGCCGATATCATGGCTCCAAAATCCGAAGCCGGAAAGGGAGAGGGACAGGCCGCCGCGAAGGCTTTCAGCCATTGAATCATAGCTGGCAAAACAGTCTCCGCCCCAGTGAACGGGGAATTGCTGGGAGCCGGCTGTTGCGGATCTGGCAAACACGACGGCTTTCTGTTCGCCGCGTTTTTCTTTCAGAAGGCCGAACACGGTTTTGTTGTACAAAAATGAGTAATAGTTGTGCATTTTTTCGGGATCTGACCCGTCGAAATAGACGGCGTCCGCGGGAATTCTTTCGCCGAAGTCGGTCTTGAAGCAGTCGACGCCCATCTCCAGCAGATCCTCAAGTTTTGAGCAGTACCAATCGCGCGCTTCCGGGTTTGTAAAGTCAACAATCGCCATTCCGGACTGCCAGCGGTCCCACTGCCACACATCGCCCCGGCCGTTTTTTAGGAAATAGCCGTTTTCTTTGCCTTCGTCAAAAAGCTTTGACTTTTGCGCGATATAAGGGTTGATCCATACACAGATTTTGAGGCCCCTTTCCTTCAGGCGGCTGAGCATCGCTTTCGGATCTGGAAAAAACCGCTCATCCCATTCAAAATTGCACCATTCGAATTCCTTCATCCAAAAGCAGTCAAAATGGAAGACGCTGAGCGGGATATCACGCTCTTTCATTCCGTCGATAAAACCGGTGACCGTCTTTTCCGAATAATCGGTTGTAAAAGATGTCGACAGCCACAGCCCGAAGGACCAGGCGGGCGGAAGAGCCGGCTTGCCCGTCAACATCGCGTACCTCTTTAGCACATCCTTGGGATCATTGCCGCCGATGATAAAATAATCAAGTTCCTCGCCTTCGACGGAAAATTGCGCTTTTGAGACGATTTCTGAACCGATTTCGTAGGAGACGAGTTCAGGGTGGTTGACAAACACTCCATACCCTTTGTTCGACAAATAAAATGGGACATTTTTATACGCCTGTTCGGTGCTCGTTCCGCCGTCTCTGTTCCAGATGTCAACGGATTGGCCGTTTTTCACAAAGGCCGTAAAGCGCTCCCCGAGGCCGTAAATCGTTTCACCGACTGCGATATCAAGCTGCTCCCTCATATAAGTCCGGCCGTCATCCGCCGAAATATAGGCGAGGCTGTTCGGGGCGCTGCCCGTCAGCTTTTCCGCCTCGCGTGAAAATCGATATCCCCAGCTGCTTTTGTCGACTTTTACGGACAGGCTGCCGCTTTGGAGCGTTAATGTGTCGGCATCTTCCGTAATGAGCGGCTTCATGTCTGTCGTGCAAAGTTCAAAATCCGGCTTTTTCCGGGCTCTCCCTTTATAGTGGAAAACCTGGACCCGGATCACGTCTTCAAGAGGGCTTGAAAACTTGACGGTCAGCATCCCGGTATCGAGCGTGTCCCCCCTTTTCCGGATGTTTTTGACAGGTCCGTACACTGTCAGTGACTGTCCGTCAATCCGGTGGTCATAGGCTTCCTTTGGCGCATTGATCATAAAGCCGTCCCGGGTGAGCCAGTAGCCGTCGGAAAACTTCATATCGCAACAACCCTTTCTTTTACTTAATCGAACCGCTGACAAGCCCTTTGACAAGCTGTTTTTGCAGCATGACAAAGATCAAGATGACAGGCAGAACGGAGATGACGGCGAACGCCATCAGATCGTTCCACTCGATTCCGTATTGGCTGATCACATTGTAGACGCCGGCCGTTAATGGCCACAGCTCCTGGTTTCTGTTAAACGTCAGGCTGAAAATCAAATCCCCCCACGCGAAAAAGAAAGAAATCGCGCCGCTCACGGCAACTCCCGGCATCGCAACAGGCTGAATGATGCGGATAAAAGCCGTCAAACGGCTGCATCCGTCAATTTTGGCGGCATCTTCAAGATCCTTCGGAATTCCGAGGAAAAAGGTTCTGAGCATCAAAACTGAAAACGGAATGCCGAGGGTTGCCGCCGACAAGATCGGACCGATGTACGTATTCAAGAGGTTCAGCTTGCTGAACACGATAAACAGAGGCGTCAAAATGACGGTGGCCGGCAGCATTTGCGTGATGAGAAACAGCAGAATCAAAAGCTTACTGCCGCGGATTTGAAAGCGGGCCAAGCCGTAGGCGGCAGGGACTGAAAGAAGCAGGACGATCGCAGCCGCAGCACCGGAAATGAGCAGGCTGTTCATGAAATGTCTGACTGCACCTTCTGCGAACACCGCTTGAAAACCGGCGGTCTGAAATGTCTTCGGCCACAGAGAAGGGGGTGTTTCAAACAATTCGGCCCCTGATTTAAAAGCGGTGGCGATCATCCAGTACACGGGAAACAGGAAAACCGCCGCAATCAAGATCCCGGCACAATTAAGGAACCATTCCTTCCGTTTCGGCATGTTCACATCACCTCATCTTTTTTGATCAGTCTTACATATACGAGGCTGACCAAAAGGAGAATGACAAACAGGACATTGGCGCTGGCCGCTCCCATGCTGAACTGGAATTTGTCAAAGGAATAGCGGTAGCTGACGGTTGAAAGCACTTCTGTCGAATGAACGGGGCCGCCTCCCGTCATGACGAAGACAAGGTCGAATACTTTGAACGTGTAAATAAAGCCGAGCATCATGACGACGGTGATCACCGGGCGCAATAACGGTATAGTAATGTACATCAATTTCTGAAAGCCGCCCGCCCCGTCAAGGCTGGCGCTTTCGTATATGTCCTCCGGCAGGGAGCTGAGCCCCGCGGAAATGAGCAGCATATTGAAAGGAATCCCGACCCATATATTGGCGATGATGACAGACCAAATCGCGATATCGGGGTTTGACAGCCACGGTACCGGGCTGTCGATGATCCCCCATGATAAGAGAAGCTGATTGAAGATTCCTTCGCTTGAAGCCATCATGAATTTAAACAAAAGAGCCGTAACCGTCAGCGGTATCAGCCAGCTCACCATCATCAGGCCCCTCAGAAACGGGGCGAGGCGAAATTTCATGCTGAAAAAGAGCGCCAGCAAAAAGCCGACCGCAAATTGAAATATGACGCTTCCCGCCGTGTATATAAGCGTATTTTTCAAGGAAACCCAAAATACGTTTTCTTGGGCAAGCCGTTTATAATTCTCAAATCCGATGAAGCTCGCATCATGAGAGGCCATATTTGAAAGGGACAGGTTTTGAAAGCTGAGCAGCAGATTGTAGATTAGCGGATAGCCGATAAGAGCGAGCATAAAAAGAACCGCCGGAAACAAAAAGAAATACCCTTCCCATTTTCGGGCGTACGCTTTGATCATGGTCAAAACTCCTTACCTTAACGTAATGCGCTGATTTTTTTTGCGGCATCGCCCAGCGCATCTTCCGGCGTTTTGCTTTCGCTTAATGCTTCCTGAAGAGCCGTTTGCAGCGCTTCGGAAATCTTCGGCCAGTCTTTCGAAGGGCCCCGCGCTGAAGCGATATCCATAATCGGGATGAAGGCCTTTAGATTCTGATCCGTTTTCCAATGATCGGATTGTTCAATAATATTCTTCCGCGGCGGGAAAACGCCGGTTTCTGCAGTCAACGCCTCAAGCCGCTTCGGATCGAGAAGCCAGGTGATGAAATCCCAGGCGCCGTCGGTGTTTTTCCCTTTGACGGCGGCAATGTTCTCCCCGCCGAGCGCCGAAGCGTATTCCTTATCTTTTGGGATAAAGGTGATGCCGTAGTCTAATTGTTCCGCTTCTGTTAACCGTTCAATGTTCCAGGAGCCGTTGATCATCATTGCCAGCTGTCCCGCCGCAAACTGTCTGGCCAGGTCATCCTGCGTGGCATTTAAGACGTCTTTGTCCATCAATCCGTCCTTTACTAAATCGGTTAAAAAACGAAGGGAAGAAACCGCTCGCCCTGATTGCAGCCCATCGATGTCAGCGCCCGAAGACAGGAGGAACGGATAAAATTGAAAAGCGCCTTCCTCCGATTTGACGGCGGACATCGCGAAGCCTTTCGTATGCCCCTTGCTCAACTTTTGAGCCGCCTTTCTCAGCTCGGCCCACGTTTTCGGAGGCTCCGCCACTCCGGCATCGCGAAAGAGATTTTTGTTGTAGAACAAGGCGAGCGCATTGCTTGCAAAAGGAATTCCGTAATATTTGTCTTCATAACGGGCGGATGACAGCGGCCCGTCATAAAACTGCCCGGTCTGTCCCCATTTTTCAATTCTGTCCGTCAAGTCTTCCAGAACCCCCATGGCGGCGAATGAAGCATTGTCGACATTGTCGAGAAAAACGGCGTCAGGCAGCGCATTTCCCGCCGCGCCGACGGACAGCTGCTTTTTCACTTCATTGAACGGAATATACTCTGTCACTACTTTATAGCGGTCTTGTGATCGGTTGTACTGGTCGACAAGCTTATGATACAGCTCCTGTTGTTTTCCTGTAAAATAATCCCATACCTTCACCTCTTTAGCCGCCTTTGAATCTTCGCCGTTGCTCTTGCAGCCTGCGGAGAGAAAAGGCAGACAAACGAGGCAGAGCGTCAAAAAGCATTTTTTTCTCAAGAAGATCCACTCCCTTAACTGGACTGATCGTGAAGAAAAAGCTTGTTAGTTTAATAGCTAAACTAAGTATATTTGGGGGATGCTTCCAATATGCTACCCGAGTTTCGGCAGCACGAAATCGGGGTAAACGATGAAACGGCAAATATCAGCGCTTTAGCCGATTGACACAATTTCGAACAGAAGCATATAATAGGAGATATATAATATATGCGTATATGTTCATATATAAAATAAATCATCCCGGCTTTTGAAAAAGAAAGGTGAGATAGATGGAAAAAGTGAAGCAGGAATATATGTTAAACGGTCTCGACTGCGGAAACTGCGCCCGGAAAATTGAAGATGGAGTCGCCGGCATGAAAGGAATCGAGACATGTTCGGTCAACTTTGCAACAAGCACCCTTACCGTAACGGTCGAAGGGAACAACGGACGCAATATATCCTCTGAAATCACAAAAAAAGTGAATGCCATAGAGCCGCACATCAAAGTTGTGCCGAAAGAAGGGGCGCAGGGGAAAGAGGCGGAAGGCGATAACAGCATGCAAAAAACGATTGCAAGGCTTGCCTTTGGGACGGCCCTCGGTGCGGCCGGGTTTCTTGTTTCCTCAGGCGGGATCGCGGAATGGCTTCTCTTTTTCCTTGCTTATCTGATCATTGGCGGTGATGTTGTTTACAGAGCACTCAAAAACATCCTTCAAGGCCGGGTCTTCGATGAGCACTTTTTGATGACCATTGCCACTGTCGGGGCGTTTATTATCGGGCAGTATCCTGAAGGCGTGGCGGTCATGCTGTTTTATCAAATCGGGGAGCTGTTTCAGGGAGCCGCTGTCAACCGTTCGCGCAAATCGATCAGCGAGCTGATGGATATCCGCCCGGATTACGCCAATTTGAAAACGGCAGACGGAACGGCCAAAGTATCTCCCGAAACGGTCGCTTGCGGCGATGTCATTATCATCAGGCCGGGGGAAAAAATTCCCCTTGACGGCAAGGTTGTAGAGGGAAGATCGATGGTTGACACATCGGCCTTAACGGGAGAATCCGTGCCGAGGGATATCGCGCCCGGCAAGGAAGTACTGAGCGGATTCGTCAATAAAAACGGCGTGTTAGAAGTGGAAGTCGAAAAAGAATATCACGAATCGACCGTTTCGAAAATTCTCGATCTGGTTCAAAACGCCGGCAGCAGAAAGGCGAAAACCGAAAACTTCATCACGAAATTTGCGAAGTACTATACGCCGTTCGTCGTCATCGTTGCTATTCTTTTGGCGTTTGTTCCGCCGCTTATCGTCCCCGGCGCTTCGCTGTCGGACTGGGTGTACCGGGCGCTTGTCTTTCTCGTCATTTCGTGTCCGTGCGCGCTCGTCGTTTCAATCCCGCTCGGCTTTTTCGGCGGCATCGGCGCTGCGTCAAAAGCCGGCATTCTTGTGAAGGGCAGCAATTATTTAGAAGCATTGAACGATGCGAAATATGCGGTGTTTGACAAAACAGGCACACTGACAAAAGGGGAATTTGCCGTCGTCAAATTGTCTCCGGCCGGAAACGGGACGGAAGAAGAGCTGCTCGGATATGCGGCGGCTGTTGAATACCACTCTGGGCATCCGATTGCAGAATCGATCCGCGAAGCATACGGAAAGCCGGTTTCTCCGGAAGACATCAAAGGCTACAGTGAGATGCCGGGCTACGGCGTCATGGCGGTGGTAAACGGAAAAAGCATTTTGGCTGGAAACGCCAAGCTCATGAAGAAGGAAAACATCCGCTATCAGGAAGATGATGGAGTCGGAACCGTGATTTATGTAGCGGCAGACGGCGCGTTTATCGGTTCGATCCTGATTGCGGATGATCTGAAGGAAGATGCCGAACAGGCGATTTCTTCCTTGAAAAAAGCCGGCATTAAAAAAACGGTGATGCTTACGGGAGACGCAAAAGAGGTCGGCGAAGCCGTCGGAAAGGCGCTTGCCATCGATGAAGTGCATGCAGAGCTTCTTCCGCAGCACAAGGTTGACCTGATCGAAGAGCTTGACAAAGTGAAGCTTCCAAAAGAAAAACTGCTTTTCGCCGGGGACGGGATCAACGATACACCCGTATTGGCGAGAGCGGACATCGGAATCGCAATGGGCGGACTCGGCTCGGATGCAGCGGTGGAAGCCGCTGATATCGTCATCATGACCGATCAGCCGTCAAAAATCGCAGAAGCGATTCAAATCGCCAAGCGGACGAGAACGATCGTCTGGCAAAATATTATATTTGCACTGGGCGTAAAAGGCGTTTTCCTCATCCTTGGCGCTTTCGGCATAGCCACGATGTGGGAAGCAGTGTTTTCGGATGTCGGTGTGACGCTTCTCGCCGTGTTAAACGCAATGCGGGTATTAAGTGTCGAAAAAATGTAACATTTTCACCGCCTAAAGAACTGGAAAAACGTTTTTTCGCGTCTTCACGAACACGGCTTGACTTGTTAAAATGAAAGAGATTATGAAACTGATGAAAATGAGGTGTCTAAGTGAAAAAGAATCAGCAGTCACCGATGAAATTTGCCGTCATCATGACAGTCGTCGTCGTTTTTCTGATCGGTGTATTGGTTGTTCTCAACAATCAAACCGAAAACGCTTCGCAAACGTTTGATGACAAGCCTTCGACCGAAGGGCAGCCGATCCTCGGAAATAAAAAAGCGGCGGTTACCATCACAGAATTCGGAGATTACAAGTGTCCGAGCTGCAAACAATGGACCGAAACCGTATTTCCGGATTTGAAAAAAGATTTTATCGATAAAGGAAAAGTTAATTTTTCATATATAAATTTCGTCAATGAACAGCACGGCAGAGGTTCGGAGCTGAGCGCCCTGGCCTCTGAACAGGTTTGGAAAGAAGATCCCGATTCCTTCTGGGCGTTCCATGAAGCGTTATTTAAAGTACAGCCTGACAACGACACGATGGAAACGGAGTGGGCGACTCCCGCGAAGCTTGCTGATATTGCCGAATCACACACAAAAGTCAAACGTGACAAGCTTATCAAAAGCCTGGATGACAAAACCTTCTCAAAAGAACTGCAAACGGACGAATCGCTGATAGACGAATACAAAGTGGATTCCACGCCGACGATTTTCGTCAATGGCGAAAAAATTGCCAAGCCTTTCGATTATGACCAAATCAAAGAAGCGATCGAAAAAGAGCTAAAAGGCAAGTCCGATGAAAAATAAGCCGTTCTTTCTGTACGGGGCCTGGATCGTTTCTTTGACGGCGACGCTCGGCAGCCTGTACTTCAGCGAGATTCGTAAATTCATTCCTTGTGAGCTTTGCTGGTACCAGCGGATCATGATGTATCCGCTCGTGCTCATTCTCGGAATTGCAACATTTCAGGGAGATTTCCGGGTGAAAAAATACGTGCTGCCGATGGCGGTCATCGGGGGATTTATTTCCCTGATGCACTATTTGGAGCAGAAAGTTCCCGGTTTCAACGGCATTAAGCCATGTGTTACGGGGGTGCCATGCTCAGGGCAGTACATCAATTGGCTCGGCTTTATCACGATTCCGTTCCTTGCCCTTATCGCGTTTATTTTGATTATCATTTGCATGTGCATGATAAAAGGTGAAAAAGAGTAGAGCATTTGCCTCAGGCGATGCTCTTTTTTATCCCTATTCGGCTGGTAAAATGTTATAATATTTGAAATATTTAAGAAGGAGGGGGAATATGGAATTTCAAATCCGCCCGATGGAAAAGAAGGACATCCCGCAAGTGCAGCACGTTGCCAAAACGAGCTGGCATCACACATATGAAGGCATCACCCCCGGCGAGATTCAGGAAAAGTTTCTCGCTTCCGCCTACAATGATCACAGGATGGAAGAACGCCTGGAGCGTTCGTTCCTATACGTTTCTGAAGCAGAAGGAAACATTGTCGGTTTTGCTAACTTTTCCGGGGTTAATGAGAAGGGGGAGGCCTATCTTGCCGCCATTTATTTATACCCGGAATACCAGGGAAAAGGGATCGGAACCGCATTGCTTCATGAAGGGATCAAGCGGCTGAAAGACGCCGGAAAGATTTTCGTCGATGTCGAAAAGGACAATCAAATCAGAATAGCCTTTTACAAAGCAAAAGGGTTTGAGGATGTCTCTGAGTATGATGAAGATTTTGAAGGGCACATTCTCAGGAACGTGAGAATGGTTTTGCACGTATAAATCGGTCTTTCCAGACGTTACTTCAAGGATTGAACGTAATAATACAATAAAACAGCGAGAATGAATGCGATCGCGATTGTCATCAATTTATTCTTCGTGTTTTTGAACATGCGCCTGCTCCTTTCGTTTCGCTTTCTCAACAATATGTGTAATAAACGGTGCTTTCCCTTTTGTATAGGAGTTGCGGTCGTGCGGAAAATGCTGAGCCAAATCCCTTTTCAGTGTTTCATAATCTTCCAGAACCTTTGGATGTGCTCTTAAATAGTCACGGAATCTCAGCTGGTTTTTCCACTCCTCGCTTTTATAAACATAGATATGCAGATGATGAGTGCCGGCCCGCCATTTGCCTTTTCTAAAAAAACGCCGCAGAGGAAACGCTTCGTGGAATACATACTCATAGCCCAGATCACTGAGCGGTTCAATCAAGCGTTCTGCTTCACTAAGATGTTTGACGCCAACCATCAGATCAAGCACAGGTTTTGCGGCAAGACCGGGAACCGCGGTGCTGCCAATGTGTTCGATTCCAAGCGCGGTTTTTCCGAAAACCAGCTGCAGGCGCTTTTTTTCAGTTTCATATCGCTCCGGCCATTCTGGTTTGGCATCTTCTATAATGATGGTCGCATCCATCGTTCCCCCTCCTTTTTCGCCGTCCTCTTATTATTATAAGACATTTTATTCTGCAGGGTTGATTTAAACGATGGGGAAGTTATAAAATCAAAAAGATTGAAGATTCGTATGGAGGGCACCTTAGATGGCTTGGGAAGCGTTGAGCATCATCGGAACCATTGCATTTGCGATCAGCGGGGCGATTGTCGCAATGGAAGAAGAGTATGATATTTTAGGAGTTTATATATTGGGAATCGTCACAGCTTTTGGCGGAGGGGCGGTCAGAAATCTGTTGATCGGCGTTCCGGTATCTGCTTTGTGGGAGCAGGGGGCGCTGTTTCAAATCGCGTTAGTGTCGATCACGATCGTCTTTTTGTTTCCGGGTCTGCTTCTGAAGCATTGGAAGGTGTGGGGGAACTTTTCGGATGCGATCGGCTTGGCCGCATTCGCAATCCAGGGAGCCCTGTACGCCGTGCACATGAACCATCCGCTCAGTGCGGTCATCGTAGCGGCGGTATTAACCGGAAGCGGCGGGGGGATCATCAGGGATTTGTTGGCAGGGCGCAAGCCGCTCGTCCTGAAAACCGAGATTTACGCTGTTTGGGCTGCTTTGGGCGGCTTGATCATCGGGCTCGGCTGGGCGGAAAATTCTATCGCTCTGTATCTGCTTTTTGCCATTCTTGTCGCATGCAGGGTCTGCTCGTATATGTTCAATTGGAAATTGCCGAACCGCTCGCTCCGTTCAAATGTGGCTGAATAGAGAAAAGCCGATTTTTCATAATCGAAAAATCGGCTTTTTTATTTTGGGCATGTTGATATAGACGGGCCGTATATGATAAGATGAAGTGTAATTTAACATAAAATTTCATTTTTTATAATTATATCCATATTTATTTTATCACGATTTTTTTTTTGTGTCAAATCTTTTTAGGGAGTGATCTGCATGACAGATATCAACAAAGAATGGCTTGAAGAAGAGAAGCGGATCGAACGCGTATTAAACGAATTGGATCAAAAGCTTCATTCTCTAAAGAGTAAGACAGGCGGACTGAAAGAGGATATCGTCGATTTGAGAAAGCATTTTTGGGATGATGTCACCGTGAACTTGGCCGATGACAAAGAAGCGATCGAGACGTTTGCGAGCATTAAACAGCAGGCGGAGATGTTGGCAGAGCGGGAAAGAAGCCACAAGCAGTTTTACAGCCAGGTGAAAAAGCTGTTAAAAGTGAAGGAGTCTCCTTACTTTGGACGCGTCGATTTTTTGGAGGACGGCGATCAAGAAGCCGAAGCCATTTACATCGGCCTCAGTTCATTGATGGACGAAAAGGAAGAGCGCTTTTTGATTTACGATTGGAGGGCGCCGATATCCAGTTTGTTTTACAACTATGGGCCGGGGCCGGCGCGGTATGAAGTTCCCGGTGAAACGATCAGCGGCACGATTGAGCTGAAGCGGCAGTTTCTCATCAGAAACGGCAGGCTGAAGGCGATGTTTAATACCGATATGACGATCGGGGACGAGCTGCTGCAGGAAGTGCTCGGACAGCAGGCGAATGTCCGGATGAAAAGCATCGTTGCAACGATACAGAAGGAGCAAAACCGGATCATCCGCAATGAAACGAGCCGCATTTTAATCGTCCAGGGGTCGGCGGGAAGCGGAAAAACGTCGGCTGCGCTCCAGCGGGCCGCTTATTTGCTTTATCGCGGGCGCGGGCGGATCGAATCCAATCAAATGCTGCTTTTTTCTCCCAACCTTCTTTTTAACAGCTATGTCGCCGATGTTCTCCCTGAGCTCGGCGAAGAAAACATTCAGCAGACGACGTTTCAGGAATATTTGGAGAGCAATCTCAAAGAGGCGGAGTGTGAAACCCCGTTTGATCAACTGGAATATTGTTTGACGGCATCGGAAAGCGAAGATGACAAAAACCGGATGCAGGCCATTGAATATAAGGCCGGACTGGCGTTCAAAAGCTTGATTGACGAGTATGTAGGGTTTCTTTCGAAAGGCGGTTTGCTGTTCAAAAACGTGTCGTTCCGCGGAAAGAAGATTGTAACAAGCGCCCAAATCCACGATTATTTTTGCTCGCTCGGCGCTTCCGGATCGCTGTTGCACCGGATTGAAACGACGGCAAAATGGCTGCTCGGCATATTGAACAAACAAGAAAAAAGTGAAAGGAAAAAAGAGTGGGCCCTCGAAAAAAGCGAGCTTCTCGATCAGGAGGAATACGCGAATGCCTACAAACAACTGCAGGAAGAACGGCAATTTTCCGAGAACACGTTCGACGATTATGAAAGGGAGCAAAGGCTTCTCATCAACATCATTGTCGAAAGGGAATTCAAGCCGCTGAGACAGGCGGTGAAAGCATTGGGTTTTATCGATTTTAAAGGGACGTATTTACAGCTGTTTTCGGATTGGGGTGCTGCTGCGCTTCCAGACCATTGGGAACGCATTTGCGCCCATACGAGAAAAAGCTTTCGCCTTGAGCAGATTCCGTATGAGGATGCCGCACCTTATCTTTATTTGAAAAATCAAATCAAAGGCGGAGCGAAAAACACGGCGATTCGCCACGTATTTATTGATGAAGCGCAAGATTACTCGCCTTTTCAGCTTGCTTTTCTCAAAGGCCTTTTTCCTTCAAGCAGAATGACGATTTTAGGGGATTTGAACCAGGCGATACTCGCCCACAGCGTTCAGGGGCAGGAGCTTCTTAGCGAAAACGCGTTTGAAGGGGAAAAAACGGAGACGATCAGGCTTGTCCGAAGCTACAGATCCACAAGGGACATCGTCGAGTTTACAAAACCCTTGATCAAAGGAGGCGAAGATATCGAGCCCTTTAACCGGAGAGGGGTGAAACCGACGCTGACGATTTCGGACGATCCCGCTCTGCATCATAAAAAGATAGCGTCCTGCATAACTGCTTTACAAGGTGAGGGGCATAAGACGATTGCAGTCATCTGCAAAACGGTCCAGGAGTGCAAAGAAGCCTTCATGCAACTGGAAAAACATACGGCGCTCAAGCTGATTGACAAAGAAACCCGCGTCTTTCAAAAAGAAGTCGTCATCATACCCGTATATTTGGCAAAAGGCATCGAATTTGACGCGGTCATCGTCTATGACGGATCAAAAAATCGGTATGCGCGCGAACGCGAGCGGACGCTTTTTTATACGGCCTGTACGCGGGCGATGCACGAACTTCATCTGTTTTCGCTCGGAGAGGAAAGCCCGTTTTTAG
Organism: Bacillus sp. JJ675; assembly: GCF_036963165.1. NCBI lineage: Bacteria > Bacillati > Bacillota > Bacilli > Caryophanales > Bacillaceae > Bacillus > Bacillus sp. JJ675. The sequence continues at coordinate 21,313 of NZ_JBALMR010000054.1, forward strand.
ACGGCGTTCCAAACGCGCTGTACATAAAGAAAAGGGAGTGAATTCACTCCCTTCTCCAATCATATGTATCGCTGCGGATGTCGAGCACCTTGTCATTGATGGATACGTGATTGCTGTCTTTCCATTCGACGTCAGCGTTAACTTCCCTGGAACCCCAATAAATATTTTTTCGGTCGCCGGTTGAGACCTTTGTCAATTCCCCTCTGATGGAAACATCGGGTACCGCCCCGTTTTTCTCGACTCTATAGATGCTGATCGAGTATTTTTTGTTCGGCGAAGCCAGCGATGTAATCTGTACACCCTCAGGCAAGTGTTTCATGGAGTAAAACTGCGTATATACAACATAAGCGGTTGGTATGCCGAGGGCGAGGATAAATGTAATAAGCGTAAACAGCATGTTTCGGAGGGGCTTTTTCTTCAACTCTTCAGATGCTTCATTGACAAAACGCTGCAAATGTATCATCATCCCCTGATCGAAATGTTTTTATATAGTGTAATGAAAAAACGCTGATCTGTCTATTGAAAAGCCTAATGGAGCAGCACCGAGATTTCGTCGATCGCCTGTTTAATATCTTCCTCTGTATTGTAAAAATGCGGAGCGATCCTGATCACGTCTTTTCTCGCTGCTGTAATGACGTTTCTTTCCCGCAATACAGCCCCGATGCCTGCTGCGTCCCCGGCATAAATCGAAATCAGGCTTGATCTATTGCGGACGGTTTGCGGCCCGGCGATCCGCAAGCCTTTTTCCGCCCCGTATTCAAGAGCGAAGCCGGCAAGCTTCCGCAAATACGCGTCGATTCGGTCAGTCCCGGCTTCAAGCAATATCTTTAGGGCGGCGTCCGCTGCATAAAGCCCGGCAAATGACGGGGTCCCCGTTTCAAAACGTTTTGCTCCTTCTGCAAATCGGGAATTGAATAAATCAAAGGCGGATTTTCCGTCTCTTCCGAACCACCCGGTCACCTGCGGCTTGAATTGTCCGGCGAGTCCGCGTCTAACATAAAGAAACGCCGTACCCGGAATGCCGAGCATGTATTTCCTTGTTCCTGCCGCAAGAATATCGACATCCATATCTTTCACGCTGATCGGAACGTGTCCGGCGGATTGGTAAGCGTCAACGAAGAGAAGCGAGCCTTTTTGATGGACGATGTCTGCGATCTGCTTCAAATTTTGTTTATATCCGTTGTAATAGCTGACGTGCGGCACGCATGTCAGAAGCGTGCGCTCACATATGTCTTTTTGTATCTGCTCCAGGTCGATCATTCCGTTATGGCTTTGAATGATTGTGATCTTGTTTTTGAATGCCTGTTGAGAAAGCCAAATCTGTCCGATTGCGGGAAAATCGATATCTGTAAAGGCAACTTTATTTTTTTGCCGATGATGTGGCAGTGAAAGCGCAATGGCCGAAACGGCGTCTGAAACCGAGGCCATGACGGCGATTTCATCTGTCTCGGCGCCGATCAGCCGTGCGAATTTTTCCTTTGCCGATGCCATCTTTTCCATCGCTGCCTGCCAATCGGCACCTGATTCAAGGAGCTGTCTGCGGTATTCGTCAACCGCATCTGAGACAGGCAGCGCCAAAGCGCCTGCAGAACAGGCAGCCAGATAAACGCGGTTTGATAAGACTGGGAATAAAGAACGGAATGAATGAAATGGATGGTTCATGATCGATCTCCCTTTCTCAATGTATCTCAGCCTGACATGTATAGGTTCCCGGCTGTCAAAGAATACTGAACAAAGAAGGCATAAGCTAAACAGCCGGCAGAGTCGTTTGAAGGCCTGCTTTTACGGCGGTAAGGAGTATTCTTAGTGGCCGTTTTCCTGGCCGTTTTGGTTTTTTTAACAATTATCGCGATCTCAAATATCGTTCACCGGTTTATTCCATTTGTTCCGGTTCCGTTGATTCAGGTCGGATTGGGCATCATCGCGGCGGTTTTTCCGGGCGGGCTTCATATCACGTTCAATCCGGAGCTTTTTTTTGTTTTATTTATCGCTCCCCTGGTATTTAATGACGGAAGACGGATCCCGAGGGATGAGCTGTGGAAACTGCGGACCCCGATTCTGCTTTTGGCGCTCGGTCTCGTCTTTGTGACCGTGCTGTTTGGCGGCTATGCCATCCATTGGATGATTCCGCAGATTCCGCTGCCGGCCGCTTTTGCCCTTGCCGCCATTTTATCGCCTACAGATGTCGTTGCTGTCGGCGCGCTCTCGAAAAGAATCGATATGCCGAAGGATATGCTGCGCCTTCTTGAAGGAGAAGGCTTAATGAACGATGCCTCAGGCCTCGTCGCTTTTAAATTCGCACTTGCTGCGGCGATAACGGGCACTTTTTCGTGGTCTGAGGCCGCGGTCAGTTTTTTGCTGATCGCAATTGGAGGCCTCGTTACCGGAACGGTTCTTTCTTTTTTGATCCTCCGGTTTCGCTATTTGCTCCGCCGCTTAGGAATGCAGGACGTCACAATGCACATGCTGATCCAAATCTTGACCCCTTTTGTGATTTATTTGGCCGCAGAGGAGATCGGCGTATCGGGAATCCTTGCCGTCGTCGCCGGAGGTATCACGCATGCGGCGGAGCAGGACAGAGCCGAATCGGCAATGGTCAAGCTGAAGATCGTTTCGGCCAGCACATGGGGCATCATCCTTTTTATTTTAAACGGTCTCGTGTTCGTTTTGCTAGGCTTGCAAATGCCGGGTGCGCTGTCTGTCATATTTGGGAATGCGGCATTCAACAATGTGAGAGTCATCAGCTACATCATTCTGATTACGCTGATGCTCATGCTGCTCCGCTTCATATGGGTATTTTTGTTTTGGCAGGGCAATTGGGGGCTTCAAATGAAACAAGTTTCAGGCGGAGAAAAACTGCGCTCCCTGCTCCAGATATCGATATCGGGCGTCCGCGGAGCCGTGACCCTTGCCGGAGCATTTTCGATCCCCTTTTGTGCTGGAGAACGGCCGCCCGTTTCCGGAGCGGGATTTGATCGTCTTTTTGGCAGCCGGTGTAATTCTGTGCACCCTGCTGATGGCGAGCGCCTTTTTGCCGCTCCTGTCAGAAAGGAAGGAGCTCCCGGCAGGCGGAAGCCAGTTTCAAAGCGTCAGAAGAAAAGTGATGAAGACAACGGTCAAAGCTTTAAAAGAGGAAATGAACGACAAAAACAGAGCCGCGGCTCTCGCCGTCATATCGGAGTACAACGAAAAAATGAAGCAGCTCAAGTTTGAGCAATATTCTTTGAAAGAGCATCTGCGCCATAAAAAACTCGAAAACAAAATCCGGGTCCATGCCTTGAAAGCGGAACAGGCGGAATTGGAAAACATGCAAGAAAACGGACAAATCACAGAAGATATCGCGAATCGGCTGAAAGAAAGGCTGCGGGAGAAAGAAATGCTTTTTTCCAATCCCTTTAAAGCAGGCGTTTCACTTATGAAATGGAAGCGCCTGATCAACAGGCGACAAAAAGAAGGAACACACAAACCGCATGACCAAAGCGGCGACATGCTGAAAAAGGCCCGGATTCAAACGGCAAAAGCGGCTATCGAAGCGGTAAAACAGCATATGAGCGACGAAAATAAAGAGGCGTCCCGGTCGGTCATTTCTTTTTATCAGCGCTTGATCCTCAGGCTTCAGCACGGCGCCGGAGGACTCCGGGAAAATAACCGCTATGAAAGGCAAAAGAAAGAGATTCGCTTAAAATCGGTGCAAATCATCCGCAATGAAATTCAGGAGCTGTTTGAAAACCGGGAAATTACGAGGGAAACGGCCCATCAGCTGCGCCAGTACATCAATCATTTGGAAGCGTCGCTCCTTGATGAGTAACATTTTATTCAATTGCTTTCCTCACTTTTCTGCTTTATGATTCAATTAAAAACAGAAAAAAGGGGAAAAGAGATGACACATTACGGTGCAATTGAAGCAGGAGGAACAAAATTTGTATGCGCTGTCGGAACGGAGACAGGGGAAATCGCAGGCAGGCTGACGATTCCGACGGAAACGCCCGAAGAGACGATCGAAAAAGTAACCGCTTTCTTTGATGCATATCAGCCTGAAGCACTGGGAGTCGGATCGTTCGGCCCGATTTCGCTGGCAAAGGAGAGACCCGATTTCGGCTTTATTACGAATACGCCGAAACTCGCGTGGCAGAACTATCCGTTCATTCCCGAACTGGAAAAAAGGCTCCGGATCCCGGTTTCGTTTACCACGGACGTCAATGCGGCTGCGCTCGGGGAAATAACGGAAGGAGCCGCACAAGGGCTGAACAGCTGTTTATACATCACGGTCGGCACGGGAATCGGCGCCGGGGCTGTCATCGGCGGCAAGGTCGTACAAAGCTTCTGCCATCCTGAAATGGGGCATATCCTGATCAGACGCCATGAAAAGGATGCATTTGAAGGAAGCTGTCCGTACCACAAAGACTGCCTTGAGGGAATGGCATCAGGGCCTGCGCTCGAAAAGCGCTGGGGAAAACAAGGAAAAGACCTTTCTGCGCGCGAAGAGGTTTGGGAGCTTGAAGCCGATTATTTGGCGCAGGCGCTCATGCAATATATTCTGATCTTATGCCCGGAAAAAATCGTAATGGGCGGCGGGGTCATGAAGCAGCGGCAGCTGTTTCCGCTCATCCGCAGAAAACTGCGTGAATATGTAAACGGATACATCGAACTTCCAGACCTTGACGGTTATGTCGTGCCGCCGGGGCTCGGCGACGATGCCGGGATTACAGGAGCGCTCGCATTGGCTGCACGCGGGCTGGTTAAAGAAGAAAAGTGAGCAATTTATTATGTCAAATCTCTCCAATATGAGATAATAGACGTGATGCTTGAAATAGTATCTGAATAAAAAAGAAAGGCGGTCGTTTAAATGGTAAGCAGTTTAAAGGACACTGTGACGTTACATAACGGAGTTAAAATGCCGTGGTTTGGCCTGGGAGTCTTTAAAGTGGAAGAGGGCAGCCAAGTCGTCGAATCTGTGAAAGCAGCGATTAAAAACGGATACCGGAGCATTGATACGGCTGCGATCTATCAAAATGAAGAAGGCGTCGGCAAAGGAATTAAAGAATCAGGCGTTCCCCGTGAGGAGCTTTTCATCACATCTAAGGTGTGGAACAGTGACCAGGGCTACGAAAAAACGCTGGCGGCTTTTGATGAAAGCCTGAGAAAACTTGGCCTTGACTACCTTGATTTATATTTAATTCATTGGCCCGGAAAAGATAAAAGCAAATATAAAGAGACATGGCGCGCCTTGGAGAAGCTGTACAAAGACGGCAAAATCAGAGCGATCGGCGTCAGCAACTTCAACGTGCATCATTTGGAAAGCCTGCTGGAGGATGCGGAAATCAAACCGATGGTCAATCAGGTTGAATTCCACCCGCGTTTGACGCAGCTCGAATTAAGAGATTACTGCAAAAAACAAGGCATTCAGCTTGAAGCATGGTCTCCGCTGATGCAAGGGAAGCTGCTTGACAATGAAGTGCTTGCCGAAATTGCCGGCAAATACAACAAATCGGTCGCGCAAATCATTTTGCGCTGGGATCTGCAAAGCGAAGTCGTAACCATCCCGAAATCGATTAAAGAACACCGAATCATTGAAAACGCCGATATTTTCGACTTCGAACTTTCAAAAGAAGATATGGAAAAAATCAACGCCCTCAACAAAGATGAGCGTGTAGGTCCGGATCCTGAAACGATGACAAACGGTTTCGAATAAAATAAATCCCGGGTTCTCAGCGAACCCGGGATTTGTTTATTTTTCGTGAAGCGCAAAGCCGCTTTTCGCAGCCTTTCTTTTATGGTGGTTCAGCCTGCCGCGGTGATTGTGTTTAATGAAAAAGGCAAGGATCAGCCCGATTCCCGACAAACCGGCAGCCGTCATAAAGGCCAGGTTTACGCCGTGAATCATCGCCGTTTCCGTGCCGGGGCCCGCCGGATCAGACAGCGCCCGCTGCGTCATGATCGTAATCAAAATCGCCGTTCCGATTGAGCCTGACATTTGCCTCAACGTGTTGTTCATGGCCGTGCCGTGCGGAATCAAATGGCGCGGCAGCTGATTCAGCCCTGCAGTCGTCACGGGCATTAGCACCATCCCCATCCCGACCATCCGAAACGCATAGACGATGGACAGGTAGGCGAAAGGCGTTTTTTCGGACAGATGCGATAGCAGCAGCGTCGTGATAAAAATGGCCGTCAACCCGGTAATGCTTAAAATCCGCGCTCCGATTTTATCGAAAATCCTTCCCGTAATCGGGGACATCAAGCCCATGACAACCGCTCCCGGAAAGAGCATCATTCCTGACTCCATCGCGGTGAAATGGCGCATATCCTGCATGTAGATCGGAACGATCGTCGCCGCTCCGATCATCGCCATAAACACAACCATGCCGATGACTGTAGCGAGCGTAAACATCGGATATTTAAATACCCTGAATTCCAAAATCGGTTCCTTCAGATGGAGCTGTCTCCAAATGAACCAAAACAGTGTGACGGCCCCGACTGCGAAGCCTGTCAGCACGTCCGGACTGGTCCAGCCGTCGACGCCCGCGCTGCTGAAGCCGTAAAGGATACCGCCGAATCCTAAAGAAGACAAAATGATGGAGGCGGCATCCATCTTAGGCGATGTTTGTTCTGTTACATTTTTTAAAATAAAGAAAGCGACAACCATGTCAATGACCGCGAACGGCAGCAGAAGATAAAACAAGATTTCCCACGGATAACGGTCGACAATCCATCCCGACAAAGTCGGTCCAAGAGCCGGGGCGAAGGCGATGACAAGTCCGACCATCCCCATCGCTGAGCCGCGTTTTTCCTTCGGGAAAATCAAAAGAAGCACGGTCTGCATTAAAGGCATCATGATCCCTGCACCGGCCGCCTGCACGATTCGTCCGGCAATTAAAACGGGAAAGCTGAACGATAAAGCACAGATCAGCGTTCCGGCGGTGAATAAAGACATCGCGGCCATAAACAGCTTTCTCGTCGTGAATTTTTCGATTAAAAATGCCGTAAACGGAATCATAATTCCGTTTACAAGCATAAAAACGGTCGTCAGCCACTGGGCAAGCCCCGGGGTAATGTTCAAATCCCTCATGATCGGGGGAAGGGCCGTCGTCAGCAGCGTCTGGTTTAAAATGGCGATAAAGGTCCCGGTAATCAGTACGGCAACAATCGGCAGTTTATTTATGGTTTGTTTAGTTTCACTCATTTGAAAACCTTCTTATTTTGAGATTTTATAACACTTCATGAAATAATCGGCACCCGAAACAAAACTGTCTATTCATTAGGGTAACGAAGGATGTGCAAATCTGCAAGGGCATTTTAAACATTCGGTATATAATACCCAGCCCGAGCCCCAATGTAAACAGCCCCTCCCAGCCAGCTCTGAATGCTTGTGGAAGGGGAGGCGTTATTGTTTATAAAACCTCAGCAAGTCTCCGTTGATAATTTTGTCGGAAAGGGAAAGCTCTTCAGCCGCTTTCTCAATTAGGGGAGCGCATTTGTCCTCTGGATCCTCTAAAAGCTCTCCGGTTTTTTGATCGTAGCATGCATTTTTCGTATAGAGATAATCATCCGTGATGAAGCTTCCGTTTCGCAGCACGGCAAAAGGCATTCTTTCCTTAGAAAAAAGGTCGTTTCCGAACTGAATCATGCCTTTTGTGTCAATTCCCAATAAATGAAGCAATGTCGGTTTGACATCGATCTGTCCCCCCGTTTCTGACACGGTTCGCGGATTTTTGTCCGTAATTCCGGGGATGTGGATGATCAGCGGAACCCGCTGAAGCTGAACGGTATCGTACGGCGTGATCTCCTTTTTCCCTAAAAATTGAGCGAGCGCTTCATTGTGTGCTTCCGAAATACCGTAATGATCCCCCATCAAGACGATCACTGAATGTTCATACAGGCCGTTTTTTTTCAGCTTCGCGATAAAAGCTTTCAGCGCCTCGTCCTGATAGCGCACCGTCGTCACATAGCGGTTCAAAATCTCACTGTTAGAATCATATTCATCAATCAGCTTATCCTTGTCATCAATCTGAAACGGAAAGTGATTGGTCAAGGTCAGCAGGCTGCTGTAAAACGGCTCCGGCAACTCTTTCATCATGTCGGCGGACTGTGCTAAGAACTCTTTGTCCTTCAGCCCCCAGCCTGTTGAATTATCAGCGGTTACGCTGAAGTGGTCCACATCATAAAAGCGGTCAATACCGAGCGCTTCGTACATGACGTCCCTGTTCCAGAACCTTTTGTTATTGGCGTGAAAGACGGATGATATGTAACCGTGCTGCGCCAGCGTTTTATACATTGAATTGTATTGATTTTCGCTTTTCGTAAAGAAGACAGATCCGCTCAGCGACGGATACAGCGAATTGGCGACGAGGAACTCGGAATCCGATGTTTTCCCCTGTTCGGTCTGCTGATAAAAATGGTCGAAATAATAGCTTTTATGGATGAACTGATTCAAAAACGGGGTGATCTCTTTTCCGTTTACTTTTTCATTGATGACGAAGCTTTGAGTAGATTCGAGCGTCACGAAGATGACGTTTCGTCCTTTTGCGATGCCGAACATGTCTTTGTTCGGTTTGCTGTAGTCGGCTTTTGTATAGTTTTCGATCGTTGCCAGGCTGTTTTCGTCGGCTACCGCTTTTTGCGTCAAATTAAACGTCTGCGTAATTCCGTCGAACAGATGAAATTGAAACAGCCCGATGTTTTTGACGAGCACTTCCCTGTCAAACGAATGGGACAAAAACTTCGGCTGCTCGACCTCTGATAAGGTGAGATTCAGCAGCACGATCCCCGAGGCCGCGCCGTAGTAAATTTTGATCGCTTTTCGCGATGCTTTTGCTTCCGTTTTCCGGCGGGTTTTCGAAAGCCATGCGAGCAGTGCCAGATCAAGGAAAAGAACGATGAAAAGGGGATTGAACAGCTCTTGAAAACTGCTGCCGAGCCCTCCGAGGTTTTTGGCCTGAAACAAAACGGGGATTGTAATGAAATCGATATAGAAACCGTAAAAAATGCAGTTTGCGATCAGAATGCCCGTAAGGATGACATTTGCTGAGAGTAAAAACAGCCGCTTTGTCTTTTCGCGGCAAAAAAGGCTGATGCCGAATACGGGGATGAGAAAGCTAAGCGGGTTTATTAACAGGATCAGCTCCTGAAACGGATTATCAATCCGCAAGTGAAACCCCAGTTTATAGATGAAATACGTCTTCATCCACATGAAAAAAATCGATAAGCATAAAAACCATTGCTTTTTGAAAAAATGTTCTTTCATTTATCAATAGCTCCTCACAAGTTCTTAGCCCCGCATATATTTAAATTACTAAAAAAACTTTCGGTGGCAAATAAACCAATTTGCGCCACATGTCAAGCCGTCAAGACGGCGATAAAATAGCATGAAAGAACGGTGAGGGCGGCCATCACGCCCTGTTCGGCTTTGCCGCCCGTTTTGATGTAAAGCGGCAGGCGGATTCTAATTGATGAAGGAAAGAAAAGCTTGATGCCGTTTGTCGTCCCCGCGTCAAGCAGCAGGTGGCTGGCCATTCCCGCCATCAGTCCGGCAAAAATGCTCTGGTTTGTAACATATAAATGTGCCAAAAATCCCGTCACGAACAGAAAGAGCAGGCTGTGCGTGAACGTTCTGTGGCCGAATACAGAGCTGATCAGCGTTGATAAAATTGGAAGCTTCCGCCCTATTTTGCTTTTTGTGTGGCAAATATCGGGTATCAATGCTCCAAAAATGCCTGAAGCGGTTATCAATACGGGATCATACCCATAAAAATAAGCGACAGCCGTACAAGAAGCGACTCCCCCCATGATGTGTGTTTTTCCTGTCATATTCGCTTCTCCTTAAGACCTGATTCCTAATGAAAACTATATCAGGAGATCTGAAGACCATCAAGACTGATTCTGGAAGGTTTTGGCCGCGATTTTTTCATTTTTGCGGGAAGAAAGAGGCCAAAACGGGAAATTCATGCAGGCCGGACAGCCAAGCTTCCTGCATATTTTTTTAATGAAAAGCCAAATTAGTATTGTACCAAATTTTAAAGAGGTGATTCATGTGGGCTTTTTCTTTAATAAAGATCAGGGAAAAAATAAAGCCAAAGACCATAACGCCGTTCAGGGGGCGCTTGAAGATGCAGGCCAAGCATTAAAAGGAGACCCTCTGCAAGAAGCGGTCAGAAAAAAGAAAAACAATCGATAACCTCTATAGATGATGGGGATCATCCCCGTTCACAATGAAGGCCGCCGAAAAATGGGCGGTCTTCCTGCCGTTTTTTCCATCAGTTCCCTTTGACAGAATAACATTTCTCTGGTAACCTTCGGTTGAGAATATGTGATAAATCCTCACTCTTAACTCTTAGTGAGGTAGAGGTTGCGCGGATGATGAGTAGCGCATGTGAGGCCGGCGGGGGCCCGTGATCATGCGTAAAAGGCATCAGCGCCGAAGCATAAAGAAGCCGACCATTCTTTATGCTGGGTCTGCATTGAATAAGTGCAGGACTGCCGCGGGACTTCCCGCGGAGGGCTATCCGGGGATCAAGAGTGTATGTTATTTTGGCATGGACTTTTGTTCATGCTTTTTTTATTTTTATGATCTCACGGTCTGGTCCGGCATATTTTGATAAAATGCTCGGAGGTATTAGTTGTATGGAACAGACAAAAAAATGGGGTTTCTGGCTTTTAACGGCTTTTGTCGTTGGAAATATGGTCGGCTCCGGGATCTTCATGCTCCCAAGCACGCTCGCGCAGACGGCCAGCCCGCTCGGCGTAACGGCGGCATGGCTGGTGACGGGTGCGGGCGTATTGATGATCGCGCTCGTATTCGGCCATTTATCGATTCGCCGTCCTGATCTCAAAGCGGGGCCGCAAAGCTATGCAAGGGCGCTGTTTTCAGACCCGAAAAAGGGAAACGCAGCGGGCTTTACGATGGTGTGGGGTTACTGGGTTGCCAGCTGGATCAGCAACGTGGCCATCATCACGAGCCTTGCCGGTTATTTGACGACATTCCTGCCGATTTTGACTGATAAGCGCGAGATGTTTGAACTTGGCGGACATCCCGTAACACTCGGGCAGCTGCTCACATTCATCGCATGCACGATTCTATTGTGGGGCACTCATTTCATTCTCTTCTCCAGTATAAACGGAGCAGGAAAGCTCAACTTTTTGACGACGTTTTCCAAAGTGCTCGGGTTTGTCCTGTTTATTGTAGCTGGATTATTCGTATTTCAAGTGTCTTTATTTCATTCATTTTATTTTCCTGTTGAGGCGGACGGAAAAAGCATCGTGCTCGGCGGCCAGGTCCATAATGCGGCGATTTCTACGCTGTGGGCGTTTGTCGGCATCGAGTCAGCCGTTATTTTGTCGGGGCGCGCATCATCACAGCGCGATGTGAAACGTGCCACGATCACCGGGCTGTTGATCGCACTCAGCATTTATATGATCATTACGTTAATTACAATGGGCATTATTCCGCACGATCAGCTCCAGGCATCGAATAAACCGTTTGTTGATGTGCTGCATGCAATTATCGGCGGCTTCGGCAGCGTGGTCATGGCCATTTTGGCGATCATTTCATTGTTCGGATCAATGCTTGGCTGGATTTTGATCGGATCTGAGGTTCCGTATCAAGCGGCAAAAGCAGGCGATTTTCCCGCTTTCTTTGCAAAGACGAACAAAAAAGGAAGTCCCGTCAATTCGCTGATCATTACGAACTTAATGTCGCAAATCTTTATTTTCTCCACGATTTCGGGGACGATCAGTCAGGCCTTTACGTTTTTGACGACATCTGCGACGCTCGCTTATCTCGTACCGTATCTCATTGCGGCTTTGTTCAGCCTGAAGCTTATCTTTAAAGGAGATACGTATGATGAACTGAAAGGATCAAGAACAGGCGACGGCATCATTGCCCTGTGCGCTCTCGGATATTCTTTGTGGGTCATCATTTCGGGAACTGCAGATTGGCTGACCTTTATATTGGGAATCGGCTTGTTCTTTGTCGGCCTCATCATCTACCCGTTTGCGGCCAAAAAGTTCAGCCGGAATCAACAATCTTAAAGCCTGAGGCCCGCGGTCTTCATCTGAAGATATGCGGGCTTTTTTTCAATCTGAAAAAATTTATTATTAAACATTTAGTCTGAGCCTGATATACTATAAGATGAAAATGATAATCGTTATCGATTGTATAAATAGAAAGGAATGGCATCGATTGGGGGCATACAGGAATATTCATCAGACCAATGACAGGGACGAGCCGGAAAACGAACAGCTTCCGGTTAGCCGTCCTCTTGGCGCCGTTTTTATTCTTCTAGGTGGAACGTTGATTTTGCTGTTCGGCGCGGCTTTGTCGATTGTGCTCGGTGCGGCTGATATCAAGCTCAGCACGGTGTGGAACGCGCTTTTTCACTTCGATTCAAAAAATACGGCACATCAGATTATTTGGGAACTCAGGCTTCCGAGGACGGTCAGCGCCATACTTGTCGGCGCTTGCCTGGCCGTTTCCGGTGCGATCATGCAGGGCATGACGAGAAATCCGCTCGCATCGCCCGAAATTATGAGCGTAACGGATGGCTCTGCTTTTGCGGTCGCAGTCGCTTTTGCCTTTTTTCCCGGAATTTCTTCGCTCGGGCTTTTGGGTTGGTCATTTGCCGGAGCGGGTTTGGGAGCTGCGATCGTTTTTGCGGTCGGAATGCTCTCAAAGGGCGGACTTACTCCTGTAAAGCTCGCTTTGGCGGGAACTGCAGTCGGCACGCTGCTTAGAGCGCTGTCGTCGGCTATTGCGATTCATTTCGATGTGGCCCGCGATGTGAGCTTTTGGTATGCGGGCGGAATCGCCGGCATGAAATGGTCGAGCGTTGAGCTGCTGGCTCCCGCGGCCGCCCTGGGGCTCGTGCTTGTCTTTTTCATCGCCCGTTCGGTTACCATCTTAAGCCTTGGAGAAGAAGTGGCAAAAGGGCTCGGCCAATCGACAAAAACGGTCAAAGTGATCGGGGTCGCCTCCGTCGTTTTGCTGACGGGCGCCGCTGTATCAGTAGCTGGGACGATCGGCTTCATCGGCTTGATCATCCCGCATATTGCCCGCTTTTTGGCAGGCGTGGATTACCGCTGGATCATCCCGTGCTCGGCTGTGCTTGGGGCCGTGCTTCTTCTGTGTGCCGACATCTGCGCAAGGATGATCAATCCTCCTTTTGAAACGCCGGTTGGAGCGGTGACTGCGCTTGTCGGCGTACCGTTCTTTCTCTATTTGGCCCGGCGCGAAGGGAGGGGACTGTAAATGGAGACGCTGAAGAACAAAAACGGCCGTGCCGTTATGATCATGCTTTTCATGGCTGCGCTGATCCTCGGTGTATTTTTATTAAGCCTGAACATGGGTGAGATCCGGATTGCTCCGTTTGACGCGCTGAAAACGTTATTTGGAGGAGGAACGCCGCAGGATGAGCTTGTCTTATTTGAATTCCGCCTGCCGCGGATGATTCTGGCCGCGCTTATCGGTGCCGGGATTGCAGCAGCAGGGGCCGTCTGGCAGGGCGTATCCAAAAACGACCTCGCTGATCCGGGGATTTTGGGAATCAATGCCGGAGCGGGCTTTGCCGTTGTCATATTTATTTTCTTCTTTCAGGGGGCCGGAGGCGGCTTTGATGCAAATGCCGCGTTTTCCTTGCCGATTTTTGCATTTGCAGGAGCCTGCATCGCGGTCGTCCTCATTTATTTGTTCGCCTGGAAAAAGGGGCTGAACCCGGTTCGCCTCGTCTTGGTCGGAATCGGAATCAATACGGCGTTCGGGGCGGCAATTTTGATGCTGCAGCTGAAAATGAATCCGAACGATTTCATGCAGGCGACCGTATGGCTGTCGGGAAACATTTGGAGCGCAAACTGGAGCTTTGTTTCGGCAATCCTTCCGTGGATTGTCCTGCTGATTCCTTTTATCTTTTATAAGGCGCGCTATTTAAATGTACTTAATCTCGGCGATCAGATCGCAGCCGGGCTTGGAACGGCCGTTGAAAAAGAACGGCTCGTGCTCCTGCTGGCCGCATCCGCCCTCAGCGGCGCCTGCGTGGCGGCGGGGGGCAACATCACGTTTCTCGGTCTTGTTGCGCCTCATATCGCAAGAAGGCTCGTCGGGCCGAAGCATCAGCTGTTGATTCCGGCATCTGCACTGACCGGGGCGTTGCTCTTGTTGCTGGCCGACTTGATCGGAAGGACGCTCCTTGCGCCTTCGGAGATTCCGGTAGGGCTCGTCATTTCCGTTTTGGGCGCGCCGTATTTTATCTATTTGCTGATGAAAACAAACTAAAGAAGGGAAGATTGCAAGGTGTCTCTTTCTACAAACGATCTGGGGATTGGCTACGGCGAGCAGATGATCGTCGAAAACCTGAACCTTACGATACCAAAGGGGAAAATCACGACCATGATCGGGCCGAACGGATGCGGGAAATCAACGATTTTAAAAACGATGGCCCGAATCCACCGTTCGAAAACCGGTGCCGTCCATTTGAACGGAAAAGCGATCCATCAATTGCCGACGAAGGAGATCGCCAAGCAAATGGCGATCCTTCCGCAAACGCCTGAAGCCCCGGGCGGACTGACCGTATATGAGCTTGTCGCATACGGCCGCTTCCCACATCAAAAAGGAATGGGCAGACTGACGAAAGACGACCGCCGCATCATCGAATGGTCGCTTGATGTCACGGGGATGCTGGCGTTTCATGACCGGCCGATCGAAGCCCTTTCCGGCGGTCAGCGCCAGCGCGTCTGGATCGCGATGGCCCTTGCCCAGGAGACGGAGCTGCTTCTGCTTGACGAGCCGACGACCTACTTGGATTTGGCCCACCAGCTCGAAATCCTGAAGCTGTTGGAAAAGCTCAATAAAGATGAGGGACGGACGATCCTGATGGTCATCCACGATCTGAATCATGCAGTCCGCTTCGCCCATCACATGGTTGCATTAAACAGCGGGAAGATCGTAAAAGAGGGGGCGCCAGAAGATGTCATGACGCCGGAAGTCCTGCGGAAGGTGTTTCAAATCGATGCGGAGATCGCTGTAGACCCGCGCACCGGAAAACCGATATGCCTGACCTATGACCTTCTTGAGAATGAAGAGGCCAAAAGGCTGGCAACCGGATGAACAGACACGCAAACTGGTGTCTGTTTTTTCTTTTTCAAAAAGAAAATTTCTAAATTTTACTTTAAAATCCGAAAACGGCAGCCGATACACCTAAGATAGATGTTAAGATGAGGATATAAAACACGATGCTGACAGAAAGGAAAGAAGAAAGTGGAGAATGCAACGATTTTGATTGTGGATGATGAGGACGCTATTGTCCAAATGGTAAAGCGCGTCCTTACAAAAGAAGGCTTTACAGAAGTCCTGACTGCAAACAGCGCTGAAGAGGCCCTTGATCTCGTCAAAAAAGAGACCGTACATATGATTCTTCTCGATGTCATGATGCCGGGGCAGACCGGATTTGAAGTATCGCCTGAGCTCCGGCGGCATACAAACGCCCCGATCTTTTTTCTGACGGCGAAAACGTCGGACCTTGATAAGCTGTCGGGCTTTGCGTACGGGGCGGATGACTACATAACGAAACCGTTTAATCCGCTCGAATTAATCGCGAGAATCAAAGCTCATTTAAAGCGGACATACATACAGAAGGAAGTCGCGGCCGCTGCGGCAACGTCTTCATACGAATATGAACGCTTCACGTTCCATCCGGATTTCGCGGAGCTGATTGTCGACGGCGAGGCTGTCAGCTGTTCGGCGCAGCTGCTTCAGCTCCTCCAATACTTTTGCGACCATCCGAACAGGGTGCTTTCAAAGGATCAGATCTACGAAAAAGTATGGGGGGTCCCTTCTTACGGAGACAGCAACACCGTCATGGTTCATATCCGAAAGCTGAGGGAAAAAATCGAAAGAGACCCGAGCAATCCCGAGTACATCGTAACGATTCGCGGTTTGGGGTATAAGTTCATTCCGAACCAGGCAAGAAAAGAGAGTGAAGGATGAGGCTCAGGGGAAAATTAGTTCTGCATTTTACAAGCCAGATTTTTCTGATTTTAATGCTTGTCATCGCCGTCCTGTCCCTGTCCTTTATTTTTTTCGCGCTGCGCCTGAGCGAAAGCGAAGCTGATGCAGGTTTGGCGAAAGCCACTTCAGACACGTTTGAAACCTGGGTCACCATTGATTACGATAACAATTGGCACATTGATGACACATTAAAAGCGGCTGTCGATAAGCAGCGGGGCTGGCTGCAAATACTAAACGAGAAAGAAAAGACGGTGTATTCCTACCATCTTCCCCGGGAGATCCAAAGGGAGTACCACAAAGAAGACCTCGTAACGGCTTTTTCACGAAAAAAGATCGGCAAGTATCAAGTCAATTTTTGGTCTGCAAATTTAAATGAGAAGGATTATGTCATTCTCTTCGGCTGGGAGTCGAAAAGCGAAACGATTCTGAGCTATTTGGAGAAGGAGGAAAAAAATCCGTCAACCCTTTCCTCCTATAAAAAAAGCACACTCGATTTCATTAAGAAAAACAAAGGATCCGTTTATTTGTTTAATGAAAAAGGGAAACTTTTACAATCGATTTTCTCGGATATCGACTACAGCAAAGGCATTACAGAATTAGAGCTTTTGAAGTATCAATCAAAGCCGTGGAACTACGAGCATGAATTTTCATACAGGCGTCTGAGCGCTACGGAGTGGCTGATCGCGGCCACGCCGAATCCGATTTATAATCCGGACCATGAGTTTAACCGGTCGATAATCGGCCTTGCCTTAAAAATCATCGTCCTGATGATCGGCATCCTGCTCTTTTCAATTACGATCATGACCCTGTGGTACTCTTTCCGGTTCGGCATGCCGATCATCCATTCAATTAAATGGGTCGTCAACCTCTCAAAAGGGCGGTTTGAAGAGCCGAAAAACCGCAAAGGCCTGCCGAGAAGCCGCAATAAAAAAGGGAAAAGAAAGCAACCGTACCGCTTGTTTAACGAAGTATTCGAATCGATGGAGCAGCTGACGGAAACGTTGAAGAAAGATGAGCAGGACCGGAAAAAAATCCAGGCAACAAGAGAGGAATGGATTGCCGGGCTTTCCCATGATTTAAAAACGCCGCTCAGCACGATCTATGGGTACAGCATGATGCTCGAATCCCCAAATTATGAATGGTCAAAAGAAGAAATTTCCGAAATCGGCCAGGTCATGAAAGAAAAGTCGGATTACATGTCACAGCTCATTGAAGATTTGAATTTAACATACAGGCTCAAAAACGGCGCGCTCCCGATCAAACGGGAAACGGTCAGGCTTGTGCCGTTTTTAAGAAAGGTTGTCGAAGAATTTAAGCGCTACCCGTTTTCAGAGGGGTATCAGGTGTCCTTTGAATCTCAATTAGAAGATACCGAGTTTTCGATTGATAAAGGCTGGTTCAGAAGGATTTTGGAAAACCTGCTGGCCAATGCGGTCAAACACAATGAAAAAGGCACCGAGATCAAAGTCATTCTTGAAGAAACAAAACAGCACATCGTTCTTAAAATTGCCGACAACGGCAGGGGCATGGACTCTGAAACCGTCTCTAAATTATTCAACCGCTATTACAGGGGGACGCATACGAAAGATTCGACAGAAGGAAGCGGACTCGGCCTCGCGATTTCGCTCGAGCTCGTCCATCTTCATGACGGATGCATCGAAGTCGACAGCCGGACGGGATACGGGACCGAGATTACGATGGAATTTAAGAAAAAGCAATAAAAGAAAGGGGCTGCCGGCTTTAACCGTGCAGCTTCTTTCTTATGCACTGAGAAAATTATGGAAAAATAGAAGCGGCTGGTATAAAATAAGATTGAATGTTAACGTTCACATTTTTCTGATGCATCATTTTGTTAACGTTAACAAAAAACGATCAAAGGAAGGTGAAGAACAGTGAAAGCGTTTCTGGCCGACGATTTTCTTTTAACAACCGATACGGCGGCAAAGCTGTATCACGAGTATGCCAAAGGAATGCCGATCATCGATTACCACTGTCACTTAAGTCCGAAGGAGATCTATGAAAACAAAACCTTCAAAAATATCACCGAGGCGTGGCTGTACGGCGACCATTACAAATGGAGGGCGATGCGGGCGAACGGCATAGCGGAGGAGTACATTACAGGGACCGCGTCTGATGAAGAAAAATTCACTGCCTGGGCCAAGACCGTGCCGATGACGATCGGCAATCCGCTTTATCATTGGACTCATTTAGAGCTGCGGAGGTTTTTCGGCGTTTATGAGCTGCTTGACGAAAAGAGCGCGCCCGCGGTTTGGAACAATGTGAACGAGCAGCTAAACGGAGAAGGCTTTGGTGCAAGAGACCTGATCGAAAAATCCAACGTTGAAACAGTCGTGACGACAGATGATCCGACCGACAGCCTGGAATACCATTTGAAGCTGAAAAACGACGACTATCGTGTAAGCGTTTTACCTGGATTCAGGCCTGATAAAGCGCTGGAAATCAATCAGGAAGGCTTTACAGGCTGGGTGAAAAAGCTCGAAGAAGCAAGCGGCATTGCAATCAGCGGATACGCCGATTTTTTGGAAGCGCTTAAAAAACGGATCGAGTTTTTCCATGAAGCAGGGGGCCGTATCTCAGACCATGCCATCAACCAAATGACATATACGGATACAGACGAAAAAGAAGTGCGGCCGATTTTTGCTAAAGCGATGAACGGCGAAAAGGTCACGCCTGAAGAGGAAACGGCATTCAAGTCGTTCACCCTCCATGTACTCGGGGCTTGTTACGCGGAAAAAGGCTGGGCGATGCAGCTGCATATTAACGCTTTGCGAAACAACAGCAGCAAAATGTACGCGCGGCTTGGGCCTGATACGGGGTATGACGCCATCAACGATCAGGATATCGCAAAGCCTTTGTGCCGGTTTCTCGATTCTCTCGACAGAATAGACGCGCTCCCGAAAACGATTCTTTATTCGTTAAATCCGCGCGACAATGTCGTGATTTCAAGCCTTGCAGGAAGCTTTCAGGACGGAAGGGTACCGGGGAAAATCCAGCATGGGACGGCATGGTGGTTCAACGATACGAAAGACGGCATGCATGAACAAATGAAATCGCTCGCAAATATAGGGCTGTTAAGCCGTTTTATCGGCATGCTGACGGATTCGCGAAGTTTTCTCTCTTACACGAGGCACGAATATTTCAGGCGTCTAGTCTGCGATGTGATCGGCGGATGGGCGGAAAACGGCGAAGCGCCGGATGACATCGAACTGCTCGGGCGAATCGTGAAAGGAATCAGCTATGAAAATGCAAAGCAATATTTTCAGTTTGAGGTGAAAGACCGCTTGAAAGCTTAAAAAATGATTGCAGAGGAGCTGCTTTCCCTTGGAAATATCGACGGACAGACAGACTGAAACGGTCGTCGCAACTGACGAGAAATTGAGTTTAAAAGAAAAGATTTCTTATGGTTTTGGAGATTTTGGGAATGGGTTCATGTTTGACCTCGGACAGCTTTATCTATTGAAATTTTTTACCGATGTTGCCGGGATTCCGGCGGCCGCGGCCGGAGGAATCTTTCTTGTGAGCAAGCTTTTTGCCGCCGTTGTCGATCCGATCGTGGGGACATCCATCGATTACCGGAAGCGCATCGGGCCGAAAGGCAAATTCAGGCCTTATTTATTATACGGAAGCATCGTGCTCGCGATTTTGACCGTCCTGACGTTCATCTCTCCGAACCTTTCGCCGACGGGCAAATTAATCTATGCGTATGCCTCATATATGATCTGGGGAATCGGCTATTCATTCGTCAACATTCCGTACGGCTCGCTCGGCGCTGCCATGACGCAAAATGCGGTTGACCGGACATCGCTTGCATCCTTCCGGCAGGCCGGTTCGCTCGGCGCGCTATTCGTAACAAGCATTGTCGTCATTCCGATGATCGTCAGATTTGACAATCCGGTGGTCGCGTACCCGGTCGTCATGGGGCTGATGTCAATGCTCGGCGTGCTGTTTTTCTACATCTGCTACCGGAACTGCCAGGAACGGATCATCGTCAAGGACCAAAAGTATAAAGAGGAGAAAGTGACGCTCAAGGCCATTTCAAAAACGTTTTTTACAAACAAACCGCTGCTGACGCTGATTCTTATGACGGTTTTCACGATTTCCGCGTACAATCTCAAATCGGCGATGCTCGTCTATTTCGCCGAATACAATCTCGGAAATGCCGAGCTGATGGCATCGATGAACTTCATCATCATCGGTTCATCCTTTATCGGCGTCATCATGCTGCCGAAGCTTGTCAAAATGTTCGGCAAAAAGAAAACCGCGATTCTCGGCCTTGCGCTTTCCGTCGTAGCCGACGTCATCAACTTCGCCATGCCGAGCAACGTCTTTTTATTTACGATTCTCGCAAGCATCGCATTTATCGGCATCAGCATTCCGAACGGGATCACTTGGGCTTTTGTATCAGATGCGATCGATTACGGCGAATGGAGAACAGGGGAGCGTAAGGAAGGGACCGTCTACTCGTTATTCAATTTCTCAAGAAAGCTGGCCCAGTCGCTTTCAGGCTTCTTATCAGGAATCGGGCTCAGCATCGTCGGCTACGTTCCGAACGTTGCACAAAAAGCGGGGACCCTTCTCGGCATCAAAGCGATTCTGCTTTTATATCCGGCAGTAGCCCTGTCGATTGCGATGCTTGTGATCGGCTATTTATACCGGCTGACGGATGAAAAGCATGCCGAAATGGTTGCCGGCCTGAAATCGAGAACATAGCGGAAATCCTCTGACAAGCGCTCATCTTATGATAAACTGATGGTATGAAACAGCACGTAAAAGGCAGGTTAAAATGAATGTCAGTAACGATTAAAGATATTGCCAGGCTGGCGAATGTATCGCACACCACAGTATCCAGAGCGCTGAACGGCAGTCCGCTGATCAAAGAAAAAACGAAAAAGAAAATACTCGATATCGCAGCCGAAATGAATTATAAACCGAATTTCAACGCGAAAAGCCTTGTGACGCAAAAATCGTTTACGGTCGGCCTGTTTTTGACAAGCCTGACGGACGGTACATCGTCGAGCTTTTTTGCCGACGTTTTGCGCGGCGTCAACAATGTGATTGACGAAAGCTATAACATGTTCGTCAGGGGGATCGACGATTACCATGACTTGTCATTCGTCCACCGCAACCGCTATGACGGCATCATCCTGATCAGCCAAAGCGAGCGCGACCAGGCGTTTATCGATCATGTGACAGGGCAGAATATCCCGATTGTCGTGTTGAACAGAAAGATTGAAAGGCCGTCTGTCATCAATATTTTGGCCAATGAGAAAGAGGGGGCATATTTGGCGGCTTCTCATTTTATCGAAAACGGCCATAAGCGGATCGCGATGGTGCAGGGAAAACAGGGGTTCAAATCGTCCCAGGAAAGGCTTGACGGCTTCCTGGACGCGCTTCGTGCGCACGGCGTCCCGGTTCAAAGCGAATACCTTGCAAGCGGAGATTATACGATGAAAAGCGGCTACAGTGCGGTGGAAAAGCTGCTGAAATTGAAGAATCCGCCGACTGCCCTGTTTTGTGCGAATGACGATATGGCGATCGGAGCGATGAATGCGCTTTATGCAAACGGAAAACGCTGTCCTGACGACATATCGATCATCGGATTTGATGATATCGGCTTTTCCGCATATACGACGCCGTCTTTAACAACTGTTAAAAAACCGACTGAAAAAATCAGTGTGCTTGGGGCGGAAAGTTTGCTGTCCGTCATCGAAAATCCGGAGACAAAAGGCGGCCAGACGCTGATCAGCACCGAACTGGTCATCCGGAATTCCGTCAGGAGATTGTAGCATCATTCCTGATGCACGGACAAAATGTGAACGTGTGCAAATAGAAGAGGAGGGGATGAAAGTGGAGCGGCTGTCCAAATACATAAGGTCAAAGCCGGCATACCCCGAACGGATTTTACAGATCGGGGAAGGAAATTTTATGAGAGGGTTCATCGACTGGCAGATTCATAAATTAAATGAAGAGACTGATTTTAAAGGCAGTGCTGTCGTCGTTCCTCCGCGGCGAGGCTCGATTGAGACCCTGAATGAACAGGATGGGCTTTATACGCTTTATCTTGAAGGCTTCCAAGAGGGGCGGGAAATCCGTGAATCGACTGTCATTACTGCGCTCAGCAGGGGCATCAGCAGCTATGAGCATTACGATGAATTTATGGCGGTCGCCGATCAGCCGGATTTGCGGTTCGTCTTTTCCAATACGACCGAAGCAGGCATCTCATTTATGGAGGAAGACCGGCTGTCAGACCGTCCGCAGAAAAGTTTCCCCGGAAAGCTGACTGCCTTTTTATACAGACGATATCTCACCTTCAACGGAAGCGAACAGAAGGGCCTTGTGATGATTCCGTGTGAACTTCTTGACGACAACGGCGACAAGCTGAAGGAGATCGTGCTGCGGTATGCTGATTTGTGGGGGCTTGAAAAAGGATTCAGCGAGTGGATTGAACGCGCGAATGCATTTTGCAATACGCTTGTAGACAGGATTGTTCCGGGTTTTCCGAAAGACAAAGTCGCTGAGCTTGAGGAAGCCGCCGGCTACCGCGATTCCCTGATTGTCACCGCAGAGCCGTATCACTTGTTTGTCATCGACGGCCCCGATTGGCTAAAAAAAGAGCTTCCGCTCCATGAGGCCGGGCTGAACGCGGTGTTTGTCGATGATGTGGCGCCTTACAGGGTGAGAAAAGTGAGAATTTTAAACGGCGCACATACCGCGATGACGCCGGTCGCTTATTTGGCCGGGCTTGATACGGTTCGCGAAGCGGCCGAGGATGATCTTGTCGGTTCATTTGTCAAAGATCTGCTCACATATGAGGTTATCCCGACGATTGATCTGCCGGAGCAGCAATTAACGGCCTATGCGGATGAGATTCTTGACAGGTTCAGAAATCCGTTTATCCGCCATCAATTGCTCGATATTTCCTTGAATTCGTTCGCCAAATTCAAAGTCAGAAACTTGCCGGTCATCATGGAACATCTCAATAAAAACGGCAAGCTTCCCCAAAGAACCGTCTTTGCTTTAGGCGCGCTGATTTGCTTTTACAAAGGCAAACGAGGTCATTCGGATATCCCATTGGCAGATGATCCGGAGACGCTGTCTTTTCTGAAGATGATCTGGACGGATGAAACAGACGCCGCAGAAATCGCGCGCCGCGTCCTTGGATCTGAAAAGCTGTGGGGGCAAAACTTGAACGAATGGCCGGACTTAGCTGCAATGGTGGCGCAGCATATAGAAGACATCGAGCAGACCGGCATGACCGAATCGCTCAAAAAACTGATGAACAGCCAAAGGCTGAAACTGGGGGATCTATCATGAAAGACTTCCTGATCATCAATCCGTCAGATAACGTCGGAATCGCATTAAGGGATTTACAGGCAGGTGAAACGATCACTGCGGGCGATCAGACGATCCAAATTAAAAGCCCGATTATGAAAGGGCACAAATTTGCTTTGACAGACATTGCCGAAAATGAAAACGTCATCAAATACGGTTTTCCGATCGGACACGCCGCAGAACCGATCGAAAAAGGCGAATGGGTGCATACAAACAATACGAAAACAAATCTGGGCGGTGTCGAAGAGTACAGCTATCAGCCGAGGTTTACGGAAAATCCGTACAGAAAAGAGCCGCTCACCTTTAAAGGCTTTAAACGAAAAGACGGCAGCACGGGCATCAGAAACGAGCTTTGGATCGTGCCGACGGTCGGCTGCGTAAACGGAGTCGCTGAGCTGATCATCAAAGAGTTTACGGCTGATATCGGGGATATGGCGCCATTTGAAAGCGTGCACGTGCTGAAGCATCAATACGGCTGTTCACAGCTCGGCGATGACCATATCAATACGAGGACGATCCTCTCCAATGCCGTGAAGCATCCGAATGCGGGCGGTGTGCTTGTGCTCGGCCTCGGCTGTGAAAACAACGGCATTCACGAATTTCGCGAAGCGCTCGGGGACTATGATGAAGGCCGCGTAAAATTTCTTCTTTCCCAGGAGGTTGCAGACGAAGTCGCTGAAGGTGTGAAGCTTTTGAAAGACATATATGAACATGCTAAATCCGACCGCCGCGAGGATGTTCCGCTTTCAGAACTAAAAATCGGGCTGAAATGCGGCGGTTCTGATGGTTTTTCGGGCATTACCGCGAATCCGCTGCTCGGGCGTCTGTCCGATTTTCTGATCGCCCAAGGCGGGACGGCGGTCTTGACCGAGGTTCCGGAAATGTTCGGGGCGGAAACGCTTTTGATGGAACGGGCCGAAAACGAAGAGGTCTTTCATAAGATCGTCCGCTTGATCAACGACTTCAAGCAATATTTCATTGATCACCGGCAGCCGGTGTATGAAAACCCGTCTCCCGGAAATAAAGCGGGCGGCATTACCACATTGGAGGATAAATCGCTCGGCTGTACGCAAAAAGCCGGAACATCAAAGGTAACAGATGTGCTTGAATATGGGGAAATCTTGAGGAAAAAAGGGCTGAATTTGCTGAGCGCGCCAGGCAACGACCTTGTCGCTTCATCGGCGCTTGCCGCTTCAGGATGCCAAATCGTCCTGTTTACGACAGGCCGGGGCACGCCTTTTGGCACCTTCGTACCGACGATGAAAATCTCGACGAACACGAATATATATGAAACAAAGCCTCACTGGATCGATTTTAATGCGGGCCGGGTGCTCGAAGACCTTTCTGAAGAAGAGATGCTGAGGGAGCTGATCGCTTATTTGCTCGAAGCGGCAAGCGGAAAACAGCTCAACAATGAAAAGAACGGTTTCAGAGAACTTGCGATCTTTAAAACAGGCGTCACGCTGTAAGGGGGATATTCATGTTGACTCTGAAGGAAAAGAAAAAGGACATTGTAAATCGTATTACACTTCCCGTTTTCCCGGAACGCTCGTTTGACGTCACAGCATTCGGGGCCGACGGAAACGGAGAGGCGGATTCAACGTCCGCTTTTCAGCGGGCGATTGATGAAGCGCACCGAAGCGGAGGCGGAAGGGTGACGGTTCCGAAAGGCGTCTTTCTGACCGGAGCTCTTAAGCTCAAAAGCAATGTGGAATTGCATCTAAAAAAGGGTGCGGTCATCGCATTCAGCAGGAATCCCGACGATTATCTGCCGGCTGTCTTGACGAGATTTGAAGGTGTTGAGCTCTACAATTATTCACCGCTGATCTATGCTTACGAAGCCGAGAATATTGCGATCACCGGAGACGGGACGCTGGACGGCCGGGCTGATGATGCGCACTGGTGGCCGTGGAAGCGGGGGACAAACGGCCAGCCGTCACAGGAAAACGACCGTGACGCGCTCTTTGAGATGGCGGAGCGAAATGTCCCGGTTGAAGAGCGACGCTTCGGAAAAGGCCATTATTTGCGCCCGAATTTCATCCAGCCGTACCGCTGCAAAAACGTCCTGATTCAAGGCGTAACCGTGCTCAATTCGCCGATGTGGCAAATTCATCCCGTGCTGTGCGAATCCGTGACGATAGACGGAGTCAAGGTGATCGGACACGGCCCGAATACGGACGGAGTCGATCCCGAATCGTGCAAAAACGTGATCATTAAAAATTGTCAGTTTGACAATGGCGATGACTGCATTGCCGTCAAATCGGGAAGAAACGCCGACGGACGGAGGATCAACGTACCTTCAGAAAACATCGTCATCGAAAACAATGACATGAAAGACGGGCACGGCGGCGTCACGATCGGCAGCGAAATTTCCGGAGGCGTAAACAACGTATTTGCAGAAGGCAACCGGATGGACAGCCCGAACCTCGATAGAGCCCTCCGCATTAAAACCAATTCCGTCCGGGGCGGTGTGCTGGAGAATATTTATTTTTACGACAATGTCGTAAAAAGCCTGAAACGGGAAGTCATCGCCATTGATATGGAATACGAAGAAGGGGGTGCGGGAGAATTCAAACCCGTCGTCCGCAACATTGAAGTCGATCGTCTGAAAAGCACGGGCGGGCAATACGGGATCAGGGTGTTGGCATATGATCACTCGCCTGTAACGGGACTGAAGGTAACCGATTCGGAGATTAATGGCGTTTCCGTGCCGATGGAGCTCAAAAATGTGAAGGATCCTGTTTTTTCTAATCTGTATATTAACGGCAAGCGCTATGATTCACCTGAAAAATAAACTAAATCCTCTGCCGCCGGCAGAGGATTTTAGTTTTCGCTTTTTACCGAGGAGATTAACCGTTTCATAAACACCCGGCTTGCGGCGCACAAATGCTTGTTTTTACGGTAAACGACGGCAATCTCTGTCGTCAGATCAGGCCTTTGAATCGGGATCGTCTGAATGGACTGATCGCCGATGCAATCAAGGTAGCCCTTTGGCAGAATGGTGGCGCCGATCCCTTTAGCGACCATGTTTGTGATCGATTCCATCGTCGTCATTTCCATGACCGGCCGCGGCTCAAATCCCAGAGTGCGGCACTTGTCGTTGATCAGCTGCCGCAAAACATACGTGTCAGGCAATAAAATGGACGGGACTTCTTTTAAAACGTCAAGTGTCACAAATGGCTGTTCTGCAATGGGATGATCAATCGGCGCTGCGAGGGCGAGATGCTGCGTTAAGAAAGGAACCGTTTCCAGATCATCGTGTTCCAGCGGCTGGGCGACAATGCCCAAATCGAGCTTATTTTCCAGCAGCCGGTCGTAAATGTCTCCGGTTCTGAGGCCCAATACCGATAGTTCGATATTGGGATAGCTGCGGTGAAATTCGATGACAGTGTCAGGAAGCAAGTAATTTACAACTGTCAAAAGCGCACCGATCTTTAACGACCCCCTTTTTAAACCTTGCAGCTCGCTGATAGCTGCGCGCGCCTGTGACAGCTCATGAAAGATATGATAGCAATGCTCCAGCAGTATGTTTCCCGCTTCTGTCATGGCGGTCCGTTTGCCGACGCGGTCAAACAAAGGCGTTCCGATTTCGTGCTCAAGCAAACGGATTTGCTGGCTCAGCGAGGGCTGGGCGATGCCCAGCTTTTCGGCCGCGCGGGTAAAATGAAGCTCCTGACATAAGGTCATGAAATATTCCAGTTGTTTTAGCTCCAATCATCTTTCCTCCCTAAAAAAATCGTCTTTTCGGTATTGATCATAGGATAATCCTATCATTTTTATAATAATGATTGAATTGTTTAATGAGAAGGCTGCGATTATACTTACATATCAAGAGGAAAACGTTGAATACAAGAGGTGATTTCTAATGGAACGTGCCGACATCCTTTCGATCAATGTTGGGAAGCCAAAGCAGGTTCGGTTTAAACACAGGGAGGTATCTACCGGAATATTTAAGACCCCTGTAGAAGAATCTGTCTTTCTGTCATGGACGAATTTCGACGGAGACGGGCAGGCCGACCTTGTTCATCATGGAGGCAGGGAAAAAGCGGTATGCGTCTATCCGTATGAACATTATCCGTTTTGGGAAAACGAACTGCAAAGAAAATTGGAATTTGGTGCGCTTGGAGAAAATATAACAATCAGGGGGCTGGTGGAGACCGATGTTCATATCGGCGATGTTTTTCAGCTCGGCGAAGCGATCGTCCAGGTCAGCCAGCCGCGGCAGCCCTGCTATAAATTAACCGTAAGGTACGGCGTGCCCGACATGTTGCTGAAGGTTCAAGATACAGGCTTTACGGGCTTTTATTTTCGCGTACTGAAAGAAGGGCATGTATGCAAGACGGACGGTTTGAAACGAATATCGCGCCACCCGAAAGCCGTGACGATTTCTTACGCAAATCGCATGAAGCATCATGAGAAGGATAATATCGACGGCATCAAAAAGCTTCTTGAGGTCGAAGAGCTGTCGGAAAATTGGCGCGCATCATTTCTGAAACGCCTTGACGGCATTGAGCCGGATCATCAGGAAAGGCTGACAGGCAACCTGTGAGCAAACCGCTCCGGCGTTGGCAATTCAGCAAAAAATCCTCTGCTTATCGGCAGAGGATTTCTGTTAAATGGAGCGGATAATGCCGCCTTCCACCCGTTGTGCCGAGCCGTTGATCGCCGCCGCTTTTTCTGAAGCGAGATAAACGATCGTGCTGGCGACTTCCTCCGGCTTTGCGTAACGCTGAATTAAAGAAGTCGGCTCATTCACTTTAAAGTAGTCTTTGACAAATGTGTCTAAATCGGTATTTTCCGCTGCGGCAGCCCCCTTCATATAATTGGCGACGCCTTCGGTCCATGTTGGTCCCGGAAGAACCGAATTTACGGTTACATTCGTTCCTTTCGTCATTTCCGCCAGTCCTCTTGATAAACTGATCAACGACGTTTTTGTCATGGAATAAGGAATCATTTGCGGAAGAGGTTTGATGCCGGCTTCGCTCGCCAGATTCAAAATCCTTCCGGCGTTTTTCTTCAGCATTTTCGGCAGGAAGGCGCGGCAGAGGCGGATGGCGCTTAACACGTTCACCTCAAAGTACTCGAGCCATTCCTCATCCGTGACGTCCGCAAAATCTTTCACTTCAAAGAATCCCATATTGTTGACGAGGATATCAAGCTCACCGATCTGCTCTGTTTTTTCAATC
Organism: Bacillus sp. JJ675; assembly: GCF_036963165.1. Taxonomy (NCBI): domain Bacteria; kingdom Bacillati; phylum Bacillota; class Bacilli; order Caryophanales; family Bacillaceae; genus Bacillus; species Bacillus sp. JJ675. The sequence goes on from NZ_JBALMR010000054.1 coordinate 49,843, forward strand.
AGTGCCCTGCTTTGTTCAGGATTTGACAAATCCGCGGCGATTCCGTAGACCGTTCCTCGTTTGGACAGCTCGTCAGCGACTGCCTGAACCTTTTCCTCCGTGCGTCCGTTTACGATCACCCGGGCGCCCTCCGCCAAAAAGGCTTCAGCTGCAGCTTTTCCGATGCCTGCAGTGGATCCTGTTACGAGAACGAGTTTGTTTTGCAGCTTTAAATCCATATAAAATCAATCCTTGTTTTAAAAATCTAAGATGAAAAAACATCCATGTTCAAGTATAGCGCAGTCATGCGTGATCGGTCGAAAACCCTGCTTGACATGCCTATTTTTCTCTTTCTTTCAGCCATTTATGAATGTCGGTTGAGAAACACGTATTTCTTGCTGCTGTAACGCGTCTGCAATCAGGCTGTGAAATGGTCGTCAAGCTCAGCTGTTTCATGATTTTTCCCATGTTTGCCTGCATAAATAAGTCTATAATTTTCCATATCAGCGATCAAAAGCGGAGCGGACATTTCAGGCCTGGGGGTGGACGAGCGGGGGATAAACGGCAGAGCATCATCAGGTTCCCGGCTTCATTTCCACAAAGCCCCGGACCTGCGGAAGATGGAGAAGCTCACTGACAGGGGCGGAGCAACCCTTAACGCTTAGGCCGGGTCGGGGTCCGTCATGCCCAAGCGTCCCGGCGACGGTCCAGGCTGCGCCTGCAATATTGTTTTTAATGCTTTGATGAAAACAGCGTTTTTCCCTTGAAAATCCCGTTTCTGAGAATCTCATATACAAGCCTGAACCGACTATAGTATAATAATTCCGAAAATAGGATACGAATGAGTCAGAAAGGTGACGGCCCAGGCTCAGCCGCTGAATTTGCGGGAATTGCGGGGGCGCCGGCCCTGACGACGACACGCGTATTTTGTGGGGCACACTTTATACGAGCAGAGGTATTTTTATTTTATCCCGAGGAGGAAACAGCATGAAGAAACTAGCGGGTTTGCTGCTTTCGCTGCTTTTGGCCGTCGGCGTCCTCGCCGGCTGCGGATCAGCGAAAGCCCCGGAAGAATCGCAGAATAAACAGGAAAAAACGGCTGAAGCATTTCCGGTCACAATGAAGGATGCTTCAGGACAGGAAATCAAAATCGAAAAGGAGCCGAAGAGGATCGTCTCCCTGATGCCGAGCAATACTGAAATTACATACGCTCTCGGCCAGGGCAAAAAAGTGGTCGGCGTGACGAAAAATGATACATATCCGGAAGAAGTAAAAAAGGTTAAGCAAGTCGGAGATATGAATTTTAGTGTTGAAAAAGTCATCGCTTTAAAACCTGATTTGGTGCTGGCCCACGCTTCAGCCATGCAGAGCGCTGAGGAAGGATTAAAGCAGCTGCGGGATGCCGGGATTACGGTCGTTACGGTCAATGATGCGGCATCTTTTAAAGAAACTTATCAATCGATCGAAATGATCGGAAAGGCAACGGGTGCGAACCGGAAGGCTGAAGAGCTTGTGAAGAGCATGAAATCTGATCTTGCGGCAATAAAAGAAAAAGCTGAAAGCATACCTGAAAAAGAAGAGAAAACGGTGTTTGTTGAGGTGTCTCCCGCTCCCGACCTCTATACGGCCGGAAAGGGCACCTTCATGAATGAAATGCTTGAAGCCATCCGTGCGAAAAACGCTGCTTCCGCGCAGGAAGGATGGATCAAGATGACAGAGGAGTCGGTCATCAAGCTGAATCCCGATGCGATCGTGACGACAAACGGCGCATCGTCTGTCAAAGATATCAAAAAACGGAGCGGCTGGAGCGGCATAAAAGCCGTCAAAAATCATAAAGTATACGACGTGGACCCCGATCTTGTGACCCGTCCGGGGCCTCGGTTGATCAAAGGGGTCGAGGAGCTTGCGGAAAAGATTTACCCTGACGTATTTAAGAAATAGCCGTCCGGCTGCATATATCATAAGCCTGGCATTTTTAACGGTCTCTATTCTTATGGGAATCTCTGTCGGATCTTTGGAGATTCCCATTCCTTCTATTATCAAGGTTTTTTTGCAATTCGGCTTTCCCGGAATCAAGACCGACCCGATGCAGGCGAACATTATCATGAATATCAGGCTGCCGAGAGTGATTTTGGCCGCGCTCGTCGGCGCGGCGCTGGCTGCGGCTGGAGCGGCGTTTCAGGGGCTGTTGAAAAATCCGCTTGCCGATCCTTACACGCTCGGCGTCTCTTCAGGAGCGGCGGTCGGAGCCGTTGTCACCCTGTTTTTCGGCATCCAGCTCCCCGCAATCGGCGGCTTTACGCTGCCGCTCCTCAGCATAGCGGCAGCCGTCGCCGTGATGTTTATGGTCCTGTTTTTTGCCAGGCTTGTCCATCCCTCACTGCCGCTGTCTGCGCTCATTTTGACGGGGGTTATTTTCAGCTCGTTTTTGGGTGCGCTTATTTCTTTAATGATCGCGCTGACGGGGGATGATCTAAAGCCGATTGTTGGGTGGCTGCTCGGGAGCGTGTCGATGAGGGGCTGGAGCTATATTGGGCTGTTTCTTCCCTTTATGATATGCGGAACAGCAGGGCTGTTGCTGAATGCAAGGGAATTAAACGTGATGACATACGGGGAGGAAAAAGCAAGGCTGCTCGGCGTCAATGTTGAGAAACGAAAAATCGCGGTCCTCGTGTCAGGTTCAATTTTGACGGGAGCGGCTGTTGCCGTCTCAGGCACGATCGGTTTTGTCGGACTCGTTGTCCCGCACATGATCCGGCAGCTGTGGGGAACTGATCACAGGCATTTGCTGCCGCTCTCCATTTTAAACGGCGCCGGCTTTCTGGTGCTTGCCGATTTGACCGCGCGCACGATTATCGAGCCGTCTGAACTGCCGATCGGAATTATCACAGCCTTAATAGGAGCGCCGGTGTTCGGAGTCATTTTGATTCGCCGGCAGCGCGGAGGTATGTAACATGCTGGATGTTCGTAATCTTTCAGGAGGATATGGCCGCAAAGCCGTCGTAAAACGTGTCGATTTCTCGGTAGCGAAAGGAGAATTTTTCGGGATACTCGGCCCGAATGGCAGCGGAAAAACGACGCTTTTGCATTTGATCAACGGAACGCTGAAGCCGTCGGCGGGTTCTGTCCATTTGGCTGGGAAACCGGTCGAGTCTTACCCGCCGAAGGCGCTGGCAAGGATGATGGCTTCGCTCCCTCAAAAAACGGATCAGGCTTTTTCTTTCACAGTCAAAGAAACCGTTTTATTCGGACGATATCCTTATCAAAAAGGCTTATTCAGGCAATCTGACGAACGCGATGAACAGATCGCGGACCAAATGATGAAGGAGACCGGCGTGCTTCGCTTTGCCGGCCAATCGATTCATGAACTGAGCGGGGGGGAGCAGCAGCGCGTCTACCTGGCCCAGGCTTTAGCCCAGGAGCCTGATCTTCTTCTGCTTGATGAACCGACTAATTTTCTTGATCTTTCCTATCAAAAACAGCTTCTCGATCTGATCAAGTCCCTGACTGTTGAGAAGGGGCTTACAGTCATCGGCATATTTCACGATTTGAATTTGGCCGGCCTTTACTGTGATCGGCTGCTGATGATGAAAAACGGTGAAATAAAAGCGTTGGATGTTCCGGGACGGGTGATTCGGGAACAAACGGTCAATGATGTATATGAAACAGCCGTCAGCCATTTGGTTCACCCGCACAGGCCGAATCCGCAAATTACAATTGAGCCGGAGCGAGCCGGAAAAACGAAGCGGGCGGTTCCGTTTGCCGAGCTTTTTGAACTAAGTTCTGACGGCTTTTTTATGGAGACGGATCAGCCGCTTCGCACCGTGTCATCATCGCTTGTCGGAGCCGGCATCGGCTGGAAACGGACGTTTATCAGCCGCCATGTGCCGAAAGAGGAGCAGCATGATCAATCGCATGCTGAATTGGAGCGGCTTCTCGCGGGAAAAGGGATCAGCCTTCATGCCTGCTGTGCCGCAGTGACTTCGGCAAAGCCCGAAAACACGGTATTCCGGACGTTTTCGGAAGGAGGCGTCTCTCTTTTTGCGATTGTTCAAGCGTCTTCGAACCGGCCGGAAGACGTCAGCGTATGGGTGATGGTCAATGGCAGGCTGACGGAGAAAGCCTTCATCCAGGCCTTGTTGACAGCGTCTGAAGCAAAGGCTGAGGCGTGTTCGGCTGAACGGGCAGACGGCGCTGAAACATTCGGAAACGATTTGCAGGAAGAGGCTGTCCTGATTGCGGCAGACGGGAGCGGGCTTGAGTTTGACAGCGCATTAAAAGCGTCTCCGCTCGGCGCTTTGATCAGCCGGAGCGTCTATGAGTGCACGGGGGAAGCGATCAGAAAGGGGAATGAACGATGAAGCTGTACACGAAAACGGGCGATAAAGGGAAAACACATGTGATCGGCGGGCGCGTTGATAAAGACGATGTCCGTGTGCAATGCTACGGGACTGTTGATGAACTGAACAGCTTTATCGGCCTCGCGCTTGCTGAGCTAGGCGATGAACGCTTCAGCGATATCAAAAGCGAGCTTTTAAAGATTCAGCATGAACTGTTTGACTGCGGCGGCGATTTGGCTTACGTTTCGCCGAATGGGGAAAAGAAGCTAAAGGAAGAAGCGATTGCGTTTTTAGAGGAACGGATTGATGCCTACTGCGATGAAGCGCCTGAGCTGGAAAAGTTCATCCTTCCCGGCGGCTCAAAAGCGGCGGCATATTTGCATGTCGCGAGAACCGTTGCACGACGGGCCGAGCGGCTGGCTGTCACGCTGATGAAAACGGCTGACATGCGCGAAACGCCGCTCCGCTATTTAAACAGATTATCGGATTATTTGTTTGCCGCAGCAAGAGTCGTCAATTTCAGGCTGGACATCAAAGATGTCGAATATGAAAGAAGCGCGACCGTTTTCAAAGGGTCCGGGAAACGAAAGCAATAAAGAGCCGGTGTTCCAGCTTTTTAGCGGAATCACCGGCTTTCTCTTTTTTTCATGGCTCTGCCAAAGGTAAATGTTAATATTTATAATAGGGTGGGAGTAAACATTCAGCATGTCACTATATGTATTTGAGAGTTTTAATAGTTTGCGTTTTATCAAGATTCAGTATTTAATGGTTCTTTAGGTAGCTTTGTCAGGAGGTATATATTGAAAAAACTTCGTGGAAAGAAAAGATACTTCCGCAATCTGTGGGAAGAAGTTAATAGTTATGACTTAAAACTCGATCATGAATCGTGGTTCGATTTTTGGCATATCCACCTTGATTTTTTCGGATTTGGAAATAATAGTAAGAAAATAAGAAGAGAGCATATTAAAGCTCATGTAGCTTTATACAATAGGTTACTACAGCAACTTGAAGCATTTGATATGCCTTATCAAACATGGATTTGTATTCACGAAAAAGACTCTTTTTCAGACGCCGTATATGTCCACACACCAAATCCAAACGATGACTACTTTCCTCATCAGATTGAAGAATTAGAGTGGAATTGTAAACTGCCAAATGCTTTTAAGGATTTAATTGACCTTGATCAATTTGATGTTGCTTATTATAAGTCAAAGTATGAAGAAGTCTATTTTATCCAGTCAAAAGAACAAGGTATTAAATTGTAAAGTTCAACTAATGAAAGTGATACAGGGAACCCTTTAAAATGACGGGCTCCTCATAATTTTCCATGTCAATGGCTGAAAAATCAGCTGATTGAAATCGGTGTATCACCTTCAATGACCCGCCTCAATTGATTCGGCATTGGAATCTGCCCATTTCTTCGTCAGAAGATAGATTGGGAAAATACTGCTGAATGGTATGAAACAAGGATGATCAGCCGTTTTCGGCAGGGGAAAACGGCTTTTTGTCGTAAACCTTTAAGTAAGCGTTTACATTAAAGGGGGAATGCAAAAAATGGACAACGGGGAAACAGCCGCCGTCCGTCTGACGGTTTCCAAAGATGGCGACGGGGCGTTCAAAACCGTGCAGGAAGCGGTTGATGCTTTACCGGAGTACAGCCGTGACCGAAAAGAAATCTTTATTAAAAAAGGCATTTATAAAGAGGTGGTCCACATTCCGGCGACAAGCGTTTGTCACTCTGATAGGCGAAAGCAAAACCGAAACCGTAATCACATATGACAATTACGCCGGAAAGGAGAAGGAGGGAGGCGGAAGGTACGGAACGAGCGGAAGCGCCACAGTCTTTATCTATGCTGATTGCGTCCAAGCCGAAAATATCACATTTGAAAACTCGTTCGATCGAACGAAAGTCGACACGGACGGTACGCAGGCGGTGGCCGTTTATGCCAAAGGCAACCGAATCGTTTTCAAGGATGCGAGATTTTTAGGGAGGCAGGATACGTTATTCGCAAATGACGGGACACAGTATTTTGACCGATGCTATATTGAAGGCGATGTCGATTTTATTTTCGGCGGAGCAAGAGCGGTCTTCGAGCATTGTCATATTCATAGCGCCGACCGCGGATCTTCCTCCAATAACGGCTATATCACCGCTGCAAGCACACACATCACAAAACCGTTCGGCTTTTTGTTCGCTGGCTGCACGCTCACAAGCGATGCGGCGGACGGAACGGTTTATCTCGGCCGCCCGTGGCACCCCGGAGGAGACCCTGACGCCATTGCGAGCGTTTTATATCAAAACTGCTCTTTAGGTGCTCATATTAAGCCGGAGGGCTGGACAGATATGTCCGGATTTTCGGCTGCTGATGCAAGGCTTTATGAATATCGGAACACAGGTCCCGGAGCCGTGCCTCATCAGGAGAGAAGCAGCTGTCCGATGAGGAGGCGGAAAGCTGGACGATTGAAAACGTATTAGATGGCTGGAATCCGAAAATAGAATCATAGCCTGCCAAAGAGGAGCGGAGTTTTCGCTCCTCTTTGTTCGGTCTTACAGGAAATACGACTCTGGTCTGACGATAAAATCAATCTGTGACTCGTTTTGTCGAAGCCGGAATTTGACTATAGTGAATATATGATCTCGGAAAGGAGGAGCAGACATGAATGTAACAGGGAAATCAGTCATCGGCTTTTTATTGATCCTGTTTGGCATCTCGCTGTTTTTCGGAGGCGGCCAAATCGGAGGATTAATTGCAGGGGCAATCGGAGCTGTGCTTTTATTCTACGGAATCAAAAAATGGAATGACGACAGCCGGTTTGCCAGCATCATTTTGCTTATCATCGGCTTCATGTTTCTAGGAGGGGCGCTGCCGTTTTTGATAGGCGTCGCAGTCTCTGCTGCGCTGATTTATTTTGGCTGGAGCATGATGAAGCAGGGAGGCAAAAAAGAAGAGAGCGGATTTTATTCAGAAAACAGCAAGCCTTCCGCAGCTTCATACGACACCGGCTTTGATGCGGAATGGGAAGACTTTTTAAAAAAGAAACAATAACGATAAGGAGGAATCATGTAATGGCATTTAAAAGAATCAGAGACATGTTTGTCGCATCGATCAATGAAGGATTGGATAAAATCGAAAACCCGCGGGTGATGCTCAATCAATACGTTCGCGACATGGAAAACGACATTTCAAAGGCAAAACATACGATTGTCAAACAGCAAACGATCGCACAAAGCTTTAAAGGAAAATATGAAGAAGCCGACAAACTGGCAGCCAAGCGGAAAAATCAGGCGCAGCTTGCATTTGATGCAGGGGAAGAAGAACTTAGCAAAAAAGCTCTTTCAGAAATGAAGTATTTCGAACAAAAAGCGAAGGAATACAAAGAAGCATACGAGCATGCGCACAAGCAGCTCGCTGAATTGAAAGAACAGCTGCAGACGCTTGAGGTCAAGCTCCGCGATGTAAAGGACCGCAAACATGCTTTAATCGCGCGGGCAAACGCGGTGAAAGCAAAAGAGCATATGAACGCTTCCTTCAATAAAATCGACAGCGAAAGCGCGTACCGCGAATTTATGAGAATGGAAAACCGCATAGAAGAAATGGAGGCAAGGGTGAACAGCTATGCTGAGCTGTCTGCGTCTTCAGGCAGTCCGTACAGCCGCGTTGAATATGCAAAAGAGGTTGAAGAAGAGTTTGAAAAAATGCGCGCAAAAAAGGCCGGCCTCGAAAAACAGCCCGCAGCCGGAAATGAATAACCCGGGGCTTTAACAGCACCCTTTTAGCTTGGTGGAAGAGCGGTGCCCCCTGCCGTCTTCCCTTTTCACAATTTTTGATTTCTTTCAAGGACAACTTTCCTTATAATAAGGAGCATACACTTACTGCCGAAAGGATTTATACGAATGAAAAAAACGGTTGGCAAACTGATGATCATAGCCGGCATCCTGATTCTCGCCGCCTTGGCGTTTAACGGCGGCCGCGGCCTTTTCTTCAGCCCGGAGAAAACGCTTGATTCAGCCAGCGCTTCGCCAAAGAAAATCAAAAGCATCGACATCCGTTCGAACAGCGTCACGGTGACGGTTAAAGCGGAAAACCGCGCTGACATTGACGCTGAACTGTCGGGGGCAAACGCGCGGCTGAAATCGTCCGAGCGGGGAGATACGCTTGAGCTTTCCGTTCAGCAGGAGGGTTTCCGCTTCTTTTTCTTCCAAAAAAACGAACTGATTGTTAAAATCCCCAATGAATATCAGGATAATCTGTCCATTACATCCGGAAGCGGAAACGTAAAAATAAGCGGTGACGGTTTATCATTGCAAAAGGTATCCCTGAGCTCGGGAAGCGGCAGCCAGAGGATCGGCGATTTAGCAGCGAAGGAGCTTTCGGTAAGAGGAACATCGGGAAACATTCAGCTCGAAAACGTTGAAACGGAGAAAGCCGATGTTCGCTCAACATCCGGGAATACAACGCTTGATCGTGTCAAAGGAGAGTTCGCCGTCAAGCAGACGTCGGGCAGTTTGGAGGCTGATTTCTCAGCGGTTGATGCCCCTTTACGCATCAATCAGACCTCCGGAAATGTCAAGCTTGAGCTTCCTGATGACGCAGACATCAGACTGAAAGCAACACTGACGAGCGGTAACATCAAACATTCGTATCCGTTTGATCATACAGAAGGCGACAAACGGACGCTGATTGGAACAAAAGGAAATGGCAAGAATAACATTGAGATTTCGTCCACAAGCGGGAATGTATCGATTGATTAATTGGAAAGAGAGGGGGCCGGAGTCAGCATGCGTCTTACAAAAAAACAACTGATCGGATTGTTCATCGTTCTGTTCGGGATCAGCGTATTTTTACAAAACAGCGGGCTCGGCGACGCGTTGTTCTGGCCGCTCGCTTTTCTTCTTGCCGGATATTTTTTTCATAAAAGTTCACGCCGTTGGCTCGGCTCTGTCATGTATATTTTTGCGGGCTTTTTGCTTCTGAAAGAAATTTTCAGCATCACATTCAGCCTGTTCGGCTTCTTTTTTGCCGCCTTTTTAATTTATGCGGGCTACAGGCTTGTCACAAACCAGACCGTTTTTGACCGCGATAAGCCTAAAGCGCATGAGAAAGAAAAGCTGGACGCCGAACCGCTGCGGCAAAAAAAGAGCGCCGGCCAGCGCAGCTTTTTCTTCGGTGATGTCAAATACATGAAAAAGCCTTTTGATTTAAACGATTTGAATATTTCCGGCTTTATCGGGGACGTCAAAATCGATTTGTCCAAAGCGATCATTTCAGAGGGCGAAAATACGATCGCCATCACGGGGCTGATCGGCGATGTCGACATCTACATCCCGTCGGATCTTGACGTCTCTATCAGTTCTTCGGCGTTTATCGGTGACATCGATATCATCGGGGAGAAAAAAAGCGGCTTCGGCAACCAAATTTACACCGAGTCTAAATATTACGAGCAGTCGGCAAGACGGGTAAAGATCTCGATTTCCCTGTTTATCGGCGATGTGGATGTGCGGTTCATATGAAAACGAACAGGCTTGCAAATATTCAATGGCGTTCCGTCCGTTTGTCCATGGGTGTCAGCTTCACGATCTTTCTTGCGGTATTGGGATTCATGCTCTTTTATTATCAGCTCGACCCGCGGGTGCTCATCGCTTCGAGATGGTTCGGCATCCCGTTTATCATTTTGCTTTTGTTGATCAGCGCCGCCGTCGGGTTTGGCGCAGGGTATGTGTTTGGCAACAGGCTGAAAAAGCGCCTCGAAAAGTTGATCGAATCGATTTTAAAGTATGAAAACGGCAATTTCGCATACCGCATTCCATCAATGGGCGAGGATGAAATCGGGCTCGCCGCCGATCAGCTCAATGAAATGGCCGAACGAATCGAACGGCAGGTCGCTTCACTGCAAAAGCTGTCAAACGAAAGGGCCGAATGGCAGGACCAGATGAAAAAATCCGTTGTGTCAGAAGAGCGGCAGCGTCTTGCGCGGGAACTGCACGATGCCGTGAGCCAGCAGCTTTTTGCGATTTCGATGATGACCTCCGCCATACTGGAAGGAATCGCCGCTTCGGCTGATGAAAAACTCGCGCAAAGGCTGAAAATGGTCGAAAAAATGGCGGCCGACGCTCAGAGCGAAATGAGAGCCCTGCTTCTGCACCTCAGGCCCGTTACGCTTGAAGGTAAAGGCTTGAGGGAGGGGCTCAGCGACCTTTTGAACGAATTCAAAGCAAAGCAGTCGATGGATATCGACTGGGAAATCGAGGATACAGGAAAGCTTCCAAAAGGTGTAGAAGATCATTTGTTCAGAATCGTTCAAGAAGCGCTGTCAAACGTTTTCAGGCATTCGAAGGCGACGAAAGTCTCCGTCAGGCTGCTCCTGAGAAACCGGCAGCTTCAGCTGAAGGTCATTGATAATGGGGAAGGGTTTCAAATGGACTCCATTAAAACGTCTTCGTACGGATTAAATTCGATAAAAGAGAGGGCCAGCGAGGTCGGCGGGGTGGCGGAAATTATATCTTTTGCGGGAAAAGGGACGCAAGTTGATGTGAAAGTTCCGATTTTTGATCAAGGAAAAGGAGAGAATCAAGGTGATTCGAGTACTGCTGATTGACGATCATGAAATGGTAAGAATGGGGCTTGCAGCTTTTTTGGAATCCCAGCCGGATATCGAGGTGATCGGAGAAGCTTCGGACGGCAGGCGCGGTGTTGAGCTGGCGGTTGAGATGAAGCCCGACGTCATTTTGATGGATCTTGTGATGGAGGGAATGGACGGGATTGAAGCGACAAAGGAAATCTGCAGACAGCTTTCCGCCCCGAAAATCATCGTGCTGACAAGCTTTATCGATGATGATAAAGTTTATCCGGTCATCGAAGCCGGTGCCTTCAGCTATTTGCTGAAAACGTCGAAAGCCGGCGAAATCGCAGATGCGATCAGGGCGGCCAACAATGGAGAACCGATGCTTGAAGCCAAGGTGGCGGGAAAAGTGTTATCAAAGCTGAGGCATTCTTCGAACGAGACACCGCCGCATGAATCATTGACGGCAAGAGAAATGGAAATCCTCAAACTTGTGGCAGAGGGGAAAACAAACAAGGATATTGCAGACGAATTGTTTATCACCATTAAAACGGTGAAAACCCATGTGACAAACATCCTGTCCAAGCTTGAGGTCGATGACCGGACGCAGGCCGCCGTTTACGCCCACCGAAACAAGCTTGTTCAGTAGCAAAAACGAGAAAAACAGCTTTCGTGTGAAAGCCGTTTTCAGCCGTTCCAATATTTGCGGTCATCAGTCTTGTGAAGTGCGAAAGAATCCGATCCGAAATGTTCGCCGGTTTGTTTCGCCGGCCGGCTCAATTCAGCTTGATTCTCTTCCTCCGGCGCGGTGCCGCCTTTTTGGAAAATGGAATCGAGTTTTTCGGCCAGGACCGCATTGTTCTTTTCCTGCAATTCGATCAGCTTGCTGATGCCGAGCAAAATAAATCCGCCGATGACGCAAAAAGCCGGAGTTGAGAGGTACGAGCCGACCGTAAAGAACAGCATCGACCGGGAATCCTCCATAAATGGATCATATGCGATATCATTGATTATCAAGCCGGACAGAATGATTGCCGCCGCAATCAGGACAATGCCTGTCACCTGCAATATCCGCTTCAAGCTCATCACCCTTTCAAAAACATTTTAACAGAAAAGCGAGCGCCTATCTTTTTTTCGTCGCTCCTTTCGTGCCAAAGTCCTGGATGATTGCTTTAATATGATAGTCGATGTCGGCTTCCGAGAATTTCTCGTCCCAGCGGTATTTATCTTTTTGCCATTCCTTCGGATAGTTGATGCGGGCGTATTCGGCAAGCTTGGTGACATCCGTTTTTAAATCATCCTGCAAACGATGGAGCAGCCTGCTGACCCGCTGGTGGATGTCTTTTTCAATCGCTTTTTCAATGGCATTGATATAGGATTCATTGAAAGAATCCTCGCTTCTGTACCAATCTTCTGACAGCCTTCCTTTGATCTCCGAGTGAATGTCAAATTTGTATTTTCCGTTTTTCCTCGTTGTATGAATCCGGTGATTCATCGAAAATATTTCATACGAAAAAAGATGCCCTTTGTGCCTGGAGTCGATGACTCCGCCGTTTACTCTGCCGATCAGCAAATTCAGCGCTTCAATATCAGAGGATGATATATCGGCGTAATACCGGTTTTTTTTAATGACCGATCCGCCGTCAACCTGGATCTGACCGCCTTTTTCGACGACTCTAGGCATGATGAAAGACAGGCCCATCTGCATTCTGATTGAAATATCCCCCAATGTAACCGGCTCGAGCAGCTTGATGGTCGACGCCCTGTTTTCTGAGACATTATGGATGATTTCAGAAGCGGGGTCTCCCGAATCATCAATGTTCAAAAGCTTGCTCGGCGATCCTGGCGTAATATAGACCTCGCTGCTTCTCCGTAGGCTGTTGTCCCTGATGAACTGATTGATTAAGGCGTCAAGGGCAATATCCGACACGAGTTTTTCCGAAAAAATGATGACCTGGAGGTGCTGCGAGAAAACAGGGAAAACTTTTAAGGCTGTTGACCGGATCGTTTGATGAATCGTAGTCCCGGAAGTTGACACGACTTTGGTCGGGTCCTCGCTGCCCGCATTTTGGCCGATCTTTTTCGGAACGAGGATCTGGTACGATAACTTTACCTTTTTATCTCCCTCGCCTTTATCAACGCCAAGGCCGATGGCGATGCTAAACTTTTCGATCTGCCGGCTGTCCCAGCAGCCCGTCAGCAAGAGCAGCAGGGACAGCACCGCCAATATCCCCTTTTTTTTCACGATGCTTTAAACCTCCTTTTAGCGGCGACGAGCAAAAAGATCAGGATCGGAAGCACGCAAAACACGATGAGAAAGATGTATCCCAAATAATCGCTGAACACGATAACGTAATTGCCGTCTTTCAGCAAAATCGATATAAGGAACGTAATCGCCCCGACGAATAAAACGTTTTTCTTAATGGACCATCCGAATATATTTTTAAAGCCTGACGCCGCAAAATAGGTATAGACGACATATGTTGTGTAAAATTGAATCGTCCATATGACGAGCAAAAAGGATTCGAACCTTTCGATGAAAATGCCCTGGATTTCAAACGACTGGAACAAGGAGATCGTCGGCCAGATCATCGTCATGACCTCAGACGCGGTCATCGCTCCTACGACCACACAGAACGTTAAAATATACAATATAACCGGAATGCTGAATCCGATGACAGAAGCTTTGAACAGTTTTTTCTTATTTCTGAGGTATTTGGGCAAAAACATCATTAATTCGACACCCAAAAAGGAAACAGAGACAACCGTCAAACCGTTTTTGACCGGACCGAGCCCAAGTCCGAGGACAGGTCTTAAATTATTGATTTGAAACATCTTTAAACTCAAGCCATAAACGGTAAGAAGAATGACGAGGGTGATAATGAGAAAAAACGGGAAAATTTTCGCCATGTCGCTGATCCCGCCGATGATCAAATAGATCGCGCAAATGATAAAAGCAAAAATCGTCACGCCCATCGGGGTTAACTCGAGAAGAAAAAATTTCACCATCTCGGCCATCGCTCTTGCTTCAAAGCTGGCCACCCCTATGAAATAGAACACGATCAGGAGGTTGAGAATATTTCCGATCAGCGCGCCGCAGCCCTCTTTTGTGTAATCAAAAAAAGAATCGACATTGTGCGTTTTGACGATTTTGGCGTTGATGTAGATGATAAGAAGAAAAACAAGGCCTTCAAAAATGATGACAATCCAGCCGTCGGGGGAGAGCATTTCCCGCGTCAGCGCTCTCGGGAGCGTCAGCAGGCCGGCGCCCAGCATCGTATTTGTAATAATGGCAGCGCCTTCATACCCGCTTATCCGTTGCTGTTGATTTTTTTGAGCCATGATTGTCATTCACCTCGCGATTCTTTATTGGTAGCCGGATGATGGCTTCATCCGAACGCTTTAAGCTGAAAAAGTTATTCGGGTTAAAATACGGCATGCCGAAGCTTCTCTGCCTGACCAAATGGGTGAAAATGACGAGCATGACCAGGATGATCCCGAAGAGTCCAAGTACTGCTGCGACCAGCATGGACAAAAAGCGCAATACCCGAAACGACAGACCCATGCCGTATTGCGGAACCGTAAACGATGCAAGGGCGATGATGCTGACGATGATGACCATGACAGAGCTGACGATGTTGGCTTCGACCGCAGCCTGGCCGATGACCACACCTCCCACCAAACCGATCGTCTGCCCCAGCGGACTTGGAAGACGCAAGCCTGCTTCACGCAAAAGTTCAATCGTTACTTCCATGATCAGCGCTTCAAGGAGCGGCGGAAATGGCACGTTTTCCCGGGTGCTGGCGATGGTAACAGCCAAAGCCGTCGGCAGCATGCCCTGGTGAAACGAGACAAGAGAAATGTAAAACGCCGACAAAAACAGCGTGATAAAAATCGAACTGAAGCGCAAAAGTCTGATCAGGGACGTGGCGATCCATCTCTCATAATAATCGTCCGGAGACTGCATCACCATGCCGAAGGATGCCGGAACGATCAAGGCATATGGCGAATGGTCGATAAAGACGGCGATCCTTCCGTTTAACAGGGCGGACGACACTTTGTCCGGCCGTTCGGTGTTTTGGATCTGAGGAAAAGGCGAATATTTGTTATCTTCGATCAATTCCTCAAGGGCTCCTGAGTCTTGAATGTCATCAGGCCTCACTTTTTTCAGACGCTTTTTCAGCTCCGATAAAATCGACTCATCCGCTTTGTTGTTGAGGTATAAAATCGTTGCTTTTTTATACTTGCTTTTTCCGATCGGAAGCTTTTCAACGGTCAGATCGTGATCGGGGACGCGCTGTCTGATCAGCGCCACATTTGTATCTGTATCCTCGATAAAACCGACTTTCGGACCTCTTACGACATTTTCGGTTTTCGCCTCTGATAAGCTTCGTTTCTTTTTTTCTGCGGTCGGGAGCATAAAAACGGTATTGATCCCGTTCACGAGGAGGATGCATTGGCCGTGAAAAAGCTTATTAAGCGCAGACTCAACCTTGTAGACCGGTTCGGCATTCAGCTTGTTCAGCTCTGCGGTAACGTCTTCCAATGATAGGGATTTTTCATCTTTGCAAAGCATCTTGGCGGCTTTTTGCAATTTCGCTTCGTCGCTCAATTCCTTGAAATATAAAAAATAAAAAATGACTCCGTTTTTCAGCATTTTTTTATTTTGAACGAGGTCGTCGTTATGTTCGACGTGTGGAAGAAGCAATGCGAGATTTTCATGGATGTGATCCTTGAATTCCGACTGGTTCACGCTGACCACCTGCCCTGTAAGTTTCTGAATTTGGATATAGGTTATCTTTTCCTGTAAAAAAAACAATATACTGTGTTACAGTAGTGTTTGGCGAAATTTTCATTACAACAGAGACGGAGTGAGGCAGTTGGCGCAAATCAGATTAACGGGGAAGCAGGATGAAATCGAAAGCATCATCCGCTCTTTTTCCAAACATTATGACGTGTCATATGTATCAAAGGAGTACGGAAAGACAAACCCTAAATATAAATACAAAAAAGATTCGCGTGTTTATATTGAGCTAAAATTAAAATAAAGCTAAAATTTAAATAAGAGGGTTTTTTTAAGTTTTATCGAAAGTAAGAGGTAGACTAGAGAAGGAAGGGATACATAGTGGATTACAGAATTGAAAAAGATACGATGGGTGAAGTCAAGGTACCTGCCGACAAGTTTTGGGGAGCCCAAACGCAGAGAAGCAAGGAGAACTTCAAAATCGGATCTGAGAAAATGCCGCAGGAAATTGTGTATGCGTTTGCAATTTTGAAAAGGAGCGCTGCTCTTGCGAATGAAAAGCTAGGAAATCTCGAAAAGGAAAAGGCAGAAGCGATCGTTTCCGTCTGCGATGATATTTTAGAAGGAAAATACGACAGCCACTTTCCTCTTGTCGTGTGGCAGACGGGAAGCGGAACGCAGAGCAACATGAACATGAACGAAGTGGTGGCGAACAGGGGAACTGCATATTTGCAGGAAAAAGGCTCAAGCTTGAAAATTCATCCGAACGATGATGTCAACCGCAGCCAAAGCTCCAACGATACGTTCCCGACGGCGATGCACGTCGCAGCCGTTTTAGCTGTTTACGACAAGCTGGTACCGGCGATCGACCGCCTGAGAAACACGCTGAATGAAAAAGCGGAAGCGTTTCAGGATATCGTGAAAATCGGCCGCACCCACTTGCAGGATGCGACACCGCTCACGCTCGGACAGGAGATCAGCGGCTGGGTCTACATGCTTGACCGCTCAAAAGAAATGATTCTAGAAGCCACGGAAAAAATCCGCGAACTCGCTATCGGAGGAACCGCAGTCGGAACAGGAATCAACGCCCATCCAAAATTCGGGGCCGCTGTGGCCGAAGAAATCAGCAGCCTGACAGGTCAGACGTTCAGAAGCTCGCCTAATAAATTTCATGCGCTGACAAGCCATGATGAACTGACACACGTTCACGGCGCACTAAAAGCGCTTGCGGCGGATCTGATGAAAATCGCCAATGATGTCAGATGGCTTGCAAGCGGGCCGCGCTGCGGAATCGGCGAGCTGACGATTCCTGAAAATGAGCCGGGAAGCTCCATTATGCCGGGTAAGGTTAACCCTACACAAAGCGAAGCGCTGACAATGGTGGCATCACAGATCATGGGGAATGACGCGACGATCGGATTCGCGGCAAGTCAGGGCAACTTTGAATTAAACGTATTCAAGCCAGTGATCATTTACAATTTCCTTCAATCGGTCCAGCTTCTCGCTGACGGCATGAACTCTTTCCACGATAAATGTGCAGTGGGCATTGAGCCTCATCGTGAGACGATTCAAAAGAACCTGACCAATTCGCTGATGTTAGTTACGGCTTTAAACCCGCACATCGGCTACGAAAATGCAGCAAAAATCGCGAAGCTTGCCCATAAAGAAGGGCTGACGCTGAAAGAAGCCGCCCTTAAGCTCAATCTGTTGACAGAAGAGCAGTTTGACGAAGTAGTCAAACCGGAAGAAATGGTCAAGCCTAAAGCATAAACGAAAACGGCCGCACAATTGCGGCCGTTTTTCCTGTTCCTGCCGGCCGCACGGAATTCAGGAAGACCTTTTGACAAGGCGGTCGAGCTTGTCCGCTTCTTTACGAAGCGCTTCACATTCCTTTATATTCAGCAGCATTCCTTTGATGATCGCATTTTTCGGCTGCCGTTTCTTCAGCTCGTCCTCCAGTATGTCAAGGCTTTCCGTCAGATCGCCCGGGGGAGAGCCGTTAAAGTGTTTGTCCGCTTTGATCCGCATTTCTTTAATGAGCGCTTCTTTCAGGGGATCGAACGTATAAAACGGGCCGAACCACTCGTCCGCTTTTTCGATGGAAATCAGGGATTTTTCTTTCCGCTTCATCATCCCATTCGCAAGATCATCGAGGCGGTTCAATATATGTCCGGCAAGCGTATGCAGATCAAAAGAGTGATGCAGCAAAATCATCAATTCAAGATAGACTTCGCTCATTCCGCTGATCATAAAGCACAGCTCGGCGCTGTACGGATCGATGTCCTTTCCGTATATGTTCCGGATGTTTTCGATATGGAGCCTGAGGGTGGCCGAGCGCATTTTTTTGGCAAACGCTTCAATTTCTCCATTCACAGGAAGCGGCCGTTCCACGAATTGCATCTGAATAAACTCTTTATGTTCGAGAATATTTTCAAAAAAAACGATGAGCTGCTTTCGGTAAGCATCGCGAGGGTTGTCATTTTCCGTCTGAATTTTATGGATGCGCGTAAACACTTTGTCATAGTAATAGTGAAGCACCGAAAGGAGAAGCGCTTCCTTCGATTTGAAATAGATGTAAAAAGCGCCTTTTGAGATTTGGCATTCCTTCGCAATTTCTTGAACTGAAGTTGAATTATAGCCTTTTTTGGCAAAAAGTTTAATCGCTGTTTCAATAATGGCTTTCTCTTTTTGTTTCACGTCTTTCACCTTCCCGAAAGGTTGCCGCCTCCGTTTTTTGCGGGCGCACGGTCTGACTGGCGGGTCAATTCTTTTGTCCCGTTAAATTTTTAACTAGATTGTAACTTGTTTTTTTGTTTGATATTATTTATATTATAAAGTAAGGTGACCGAGTGGTCAAAAATATGCTGAGAAAGGGTGAAGTTTGTTGAAAGAAATCGATGAAATGATCAGCCGACTGCGCAGCCGGGGCATTAAAGTGGACAAGGTCAAATACCCTAAACACATACTGACGGAAAAGAAATGGCTAAAGCAGCCGAAGAAAGCGGTTAAACCGAATTACCGCGATTTTAACGGCTATTCGTTTATATAGAAAAAAGACTGCAGCTGAAACTACAGTCTAATTTCTTGGAACGGATATTGAGTAACATACGCCTGTTTGATCATTCCGAATGGTCATATCGGCATGATGGAGCGTCAAAATTCGTTTAACGATGCTGAGTCCGATGCCGAATTCGCCTTTCTTCCCTTTATTAAAAGGCTCGTACAGGCTCGAAAGCATCTCTTCTTCGATGTGTGGTCCATCATTTCTAATCGTGATCATGATCTGTTTTTTCGTCGATTTGACGGTGATTTCGATGAACGTTTCCGCATAGCGGATTTGGTTTTCAAGGACGTTTTCCAACAGCTTGCTCCATTGTTCCTGATCACCAGTCATTACTGTTTCCTCTTCAAGATCAATCTTCCAGTCAAGCTCTTTTTTAGACCATCTTAAACGTTCGACCACTTCTTCAATGACCTCTCGAATATTAAACGTTCCGTAATGTCTTTCCTGTTTTAATAAATAATCCAGCTTCGTCAGGTAAAGCAGATCTTTAATCTTCTTTTCAAGCTTTTCAGCTTCGCCTTCGATGACTTGAATCGTATTTTCAAGGTCTCCTTTAGGATAAATGCCGTCTTTGATCGACTGTGTATAGCCGCGGATGACCATGACGGGCGTTTTCAAGTCATGTGAGATGTTTTGCAGAAGCGTGCGCTCTGTTTCATCTTTTTGAATCAGCTTTTGGCGCATGTCCTCAATGGTATGGGCGAGCTTTCCGATTTCGTCTTCCCTGTCGACGATGACCGGATCATCCCAGTCCTGTTTGGAAATCCGCTTGACGTGTTTTTCCAGTGTGACCAGCGGCCTTGACAAATATTTCGCCAGCCATATGGACGGAATCCAGCTCAGCAGAATGACGACGGCAAGAATGAAAAAAAGCTGTTTAAACAGCGTGTATGATAAGTCGTCCCGATAGGAATCAAGCGCATAGGACAATAAAAGAAACGTCTCGTCCTGGGTGCTGATTTTTTTCAGGACAAAGAAGATGTGCTGGCCGTTGACGGTCTCCGAATACCTTTTGGATGATGAGGGCTGTTTTTTCGCCAGTTTCTGCACTTTTGAGATAAAGGAGTCCGGCAGAATTTGCGGATTTTGATAGACGGCTCCCTTTTCAGGCAGCAGGACGTGCTGGACATAGCGGTTTGCGCTTCGCGAGTTTCCACCAAAGCCTCTGTCGGGCGAGTCGGAAAATCCGTATTGTGTCAGGA
>NZ_JBALMR010000055.1:0-41170 GCF_036963165.1 Bacillus sp. JJ675
ACATCCAACAGCTCCAAGCAGCTGCAATATTTGATCGATAATACGAATCTCCGCCCTGTCTATGTGGATGCCAAAAAGCTTGCGACAATGGACGAAACGTGGGACCAAGAAGTAGACCGTGTCATCAAAAGAGCGGCAGAAGAGATGAAAAAGCAGGACATTCTTTTGATCACAACCGATTCGCTTAAATCAGAAATCCTTGATTTGAAAACGCTCGCAGACAAGGAGCATGTAAGCCAGGATGCATTGGCAAAGCGCATCGCCGACGGCCTGGGCAAGATGACAAGGCTTGTGATCCAAAACAGCCGGTTTGACATTGGCGGCTGTTTTACAAGCGGCGGAGATGTAACCGCTTCCCTCTGCTCGATCTCAAGAGCGGAAGGCATCCAATTGATCGACGAAATCCTGCCGCTAGTCGCCTACGGAAAATTCATCGGAGGCTACCTGGATGGTATTCCGATCGTTACAAAAGGCGGTACGGCAGGCGGTACGAAAGCAATTTACACAAGCGTGAAATATCTTGAAGCAACATTTTAAGGAGGAATCTAACATGGCAGAACGAGCAATTATTGCAATTCCGATGGGAGACCCGGCAGGAATCGGCCCGGAAATCACGATGAAATCTTTAACGAAGAAGGAAATCTACGATGTATGCAAACCGCTTGTGATCGGTGATACAGAGGTCATCAAAAAAGCGATCGAGATCGTGAAAGCGGATCTGCAAGTAAACGAAGTTTCAGCGCCTGCAGAAGGAAAATACGAATTCGGTACCGTCGATGTGATCAATTTGGCGAATATCGATATCGATAAACTTGAATACGGACAGGTTTCTGCCCAATGCGGACGGGGCGCATTCGAATATATTAAAAAATCCGTGGAGCTTGCCATGTCTGGAGAAGTTAAAGCACTGGCGACGACCCCAATCAATAAGGAATCGTTGAAAGCCGCTAAAGTGCCGTATATCGGGCATACCGAAATGCTGGAGGATTTGGCCGGTTCAGACGATCCGCTTACGATGTTCGAGGTGAACGGCATGCGCATCTTCTTCCTCACCCGCCACCTGTCATTGAAGAATGCCATTGATCAAATGACAAAAGAAAGAGTACATGATTACTTGATTCGTTGTGATCGGGCATTGCAGCGCCTTGGAGTTAAGAAAGGCAAATTCGCGGTGGCAGGCTTGAATCCGCATAGCGGGGAAGGCGGCTTGTTCGGCCGGGAGGAAATCGAGCAAATCAAGCCGGGCATTGAGCTCGCGGTGAAAGATGGTATAGACGCGGTCGGTCCGGTGCCGGCGGACTCGGTCTTCTACCAGGCACTGAACGGCAAATACGATGCGGTTCTATCGTTATACCATGACCAGGGACATATCGCTGCAAAAATGACGGACTTTCACCGGACGATTTCCATCACGAACGGTCTGCCGTTCTTGCGTACCTCCGTCGACCACGGTACCGCATTCGATATTGCTGGCAAAAACATCGCAGAAAGCACCAGCATGGAAGAATGCATCAAGGTTGCAGCACAGTACGCGCCGAACTTCTCGCCAAACAGCCTGTAAACATTGCATACGCCGGAAGGGAAGGATTCTGAATCCTTCCTTTCTAAAGACCTTATTTGTAACCGCTTACAAAAATAGACTTTAGGGGGAAAAACAAATGCCATTACTCATCATCGCTTTAGGTGTACTCTTGTTGCTCATCTTGATCATGAGATTCAAGCTCAATACATTCGTTTCCTTGATCATTGTCTCCTTTATCGTGGCGCTGCTTTTGGGCATACCGATGTCAGACGTTGTAGGCTCCATTGAAAACGGTTTAGGCGGAACGCTGGGCCATATCGGGCTGATCTTCGGGATGGGCGCCATGCTGGGCCGTCTCATTGCCGACGCCGGCGGGGCAAACCGCATCGCTACCACGCTGATTGACCGCTTCGGCGAAAAGCGCATCCAGTGGGCCGTTTTATTCGCCTCTTTCATCGTCGGGATTGCGCTGTTTCTCGAAGTAACCATCGTCCTGCTGATTCCGATCATCTTCTCGATCGCAAAGGAGCTCAGGGTCTCCATCGTACATCTTGGGTTGCCGATGGTCTCTGCCGCACTCGCAACGCATGCCTTCCTTCCGCCCCACCCGGGTCCGACAGCAGTTGCTGCGGAGTACGGAGCGAATATAGGGCTTGTCCTTATTTATGGTATCATCGTCGCGATTCCGACGGTGATCCTGTCGGGAATCCTGTATCCCAAGCTTGCGAAACGCATCGTCCCTTCTGCCTGGACGCGGGAAGGCAGCGAATCCTTCGGGATTGCGAAAACATTCAAGGAAGAAGAAATGCCCGGATTCGCGGTCAGCGTCTTCACTGCCCTGTTCCCGGTTATTCTGATGGCACTCGGTGCCGCTGTCGATATCCTCCAGGCAGAACTGAAATTCTCAGACAATCTGTTTATTGATATCATCCGCTTTGTAGGCAATTCATCGACCGCGATGGTCATCTCGCTGCTGGTAGCGGTTTACACAATGGGAATCAGAAGAAAGGTCCCGATTCAAAAACTGATGGATTCCTGCGGTTCTGCCATCAATGCCCTCGGGATGCTGCTTTTGATCATCGGCGGCGGCGGTGCCTTAAAGCAGGTTCTCATCGACGGCGGTGTAGGAGATTATGTAGCATCCATTTTTTCCGGAACATCGATGTCACCGGTATTCTTCGCCTGGATGGTGGCGGCCATCCTGCGCATCTGCCTTGGCTCCGGAACGGTGGCAACTCTGACGACAGCCGGTCTCGTCATCCCGTCCCTTGCCTCTATGCCTGATGTGAATCTCGAGCTTGTCGCACTGGCGACAGGAGCAGGAAGCGCCATCGCTTCCCACGTCAATGACGCAGGCTTCTGGATGGTAAAGGAATCACTCGGCATGACGTTAAAGGAAGCCTTCGGAACGTATACGGTGCTTTCCACCATCACTGCGGTATCAGGTCTTGCGTTTACGATGATGTTGGATGTTTTCGTCTGAACTAAGTCTCTTCTCCGGCTTACTTTCTATATAAAATCAACGCCGAAAAACAGTAAAGCTGTTCGCCCTGGGGATCGCATGCAGCGGATACGTTATATTTTATATCGATCAGCTGGTCTTCTGACAGCTTTTTTAAAAACTCGTTGATTTCGTACTGCAAATCTTTTTCGTGTTCTTCATCAAATACGGCAACCTTCAGCATACGCTCTCTCCTTTCTATATGAAAGGTATTCGCGAAGTGCAGAAGTTATGAATGAAAAAGAAATCTCCCCGAACCGATGCCGGGGAGATTTGATCTTTTCTCGCTCAGTGAGATGTTGCATGCGTTGATATGCCGGTATGGCGCATTTGATCATGTTTCTGCATGTGCCGTTAATCTTCTGTTTCATACTGCCTGACCTAATCCGAATTTGCTTGTCTTAATAGAAACCGAGCAGCTTCCACCAGATCATGCCTGTCCCAAACCAGATGATCATATGCAAAATGGAAACGAAAAAGCCGATGGACCACCATTTGGCCTGCGTGACATAGCCGGAACCGAACAATACCGGTGCAGGACCTGCTCCATAATGCGTCGTTGAACCGAATAAATTGCCGAAAAAGCCAAGAAGAAGCGCGGCTAACATGGCCGGTGCCCCTGCATGGATCGCTACGGCCAAAAATGCCGGATACATGGCGCTGACATGCGCTGTTGAACTGGCAAAGAAATAGTGGACATAGTAATAACCGGCGCCCAACACGATCAATGCCGTGATCCAGGACATCCCGCCGACAGACTGGCTGATCTTATTTGAAACCCAAGGAATCAGCCCTAATTCATTGAGCTGAGTCGCCATCATCACGAGTGCGGCAAACCAAATCAGCGTGTCCCATGCCGCCTTTTCATTTTTAATATCATCCCAGCTTAAAACGCTTGTGACGAGCAATAAAGATAGGCCGATCAGCGCAGTTGCGGTGGCATCGATCCCGACCTTCTCGCCGAAAATCCACAATAGTAAAATCACGATAAATACGAAAATCATGTATTTTTCTGAGCGTTTGACAGGACCGAGCTCTTTTAATTTATCAATGGCCATCTGTCTGGCTCCGGGCGTTTCTTTGATTTCGGGACCATAAACCTTGTAGATAAACAGCGGAATGACGATCAGGCTGATCAAACCCGGGACTAAAGCCGCCAACAGCCAGCCGCCCCATGTGATGTCGACTCCTGCCGCTTTTGCGAAGGATACGGCAAGAGGGTTTGCAGCCATTGCCGTCATAAACATCGCTGAGGTGATCATGTTTCCCTGAAAGGATGTCAGCGTTAAAAATGCCCCCGCCTTTCGTTCCGTCCCGTCGCCCGGACGCGAACCGTAAGCTTCGGCCAAAGAGCGGACGATCGGAAACACGATTCCGCCGGCCCGGGCCGTATTGCTCGGCGTTGCAGGGGCCAAAATCAAATCGCATAAAATCAGCGAATACGAAAGGCCGAGCGTTTTCTTTCCGAACAGTCTAACAAATAAATAGGCAATCCGCGTTCCCAGACCTGTTTTAATAAATCCGCGGGAGATAAAGAATGCAGCGACGATCAGCCAAATCGTCGTATTGCTGAATCCGGCGAGCGCCTCCTGTGTCTTTAATGTCCCGGTGACGATCAAAAGCATCATGCTGATGATCGACAGCGATCCCATCGGAAGCGGTTTGCTGATAAAGCCTACGATTGTCGCGACGAATATCGCTAATAAATGCCATGCCCTCGGCTCGATCCCCGCCGGGGGTCCGATCAGCCAAATGCCGGCACCGATCATCACCGTCAATAGCAATGGGGGCCATCTGATCTCGGATGGTGCTTGTGAAGTGTGTGCTTGCTCAATCATTGCCATTTTTTTATCACTCCGTATTACGATGTTTGCTTGATATTTTACTTAATCCGTCAGAAATACCCCGATTAAATCTCGAAACACCTCCCTATCAAAATCACCGATCATTTTTACAATCCTTTCAAAAGCTACTTTACAATAATTTTTTTTATAAAAACATATCAAAATATGTAAAATGCGACCTATTTTCACCTTGTTTTTTGACTAATTTCTATCAATTGTTTGAATAAAAAAAGAAAAACTCCTTATCTCTTTGCGATAAGAAGTTTTTCCCCTTATTTTGTTTTCGGCTTCGTGTCACCCGTCCATTCGAGCATGCCGCCGACCATATTTGTCACGTCAAATCCTTTATCCATGAGATAGAGACAGACGTTTTCGCTGCGCTTTCCGGACCGGCAGACAAAGATATACGGCACGTCTTTTTGAAAGAAATCGAGCTTATCGGGAATGTCGCCCATCTTCATATGGACGGCTTCCGGTATCATGCCTTCAGCTACCTCTTCATCCTCTCTGACGTCGACGATATAAAGCGTTTCTCCTTTTGAAAGCTTTTCTTTTAATTCGTCCGGTGTGATCTCTTTTACTGTCATACTTCCAGCTCCCTTGGTTGTAGAGGTGTGATTATTATAGCAAAATTCAGGGAGCGAATGCTATTTAAGACGTCGCCTGCTGTGTCCCTTTATCAGGAAACACCGACTTTCCCGATATGTTAAACGTCTCGTTTTGCGGGGAAGCCCACGCCAAGGATCCGCCCGCAATCAGGCAGGCAAGCATGACAGCTGAAAAACAAACAGCTTTTTTCATATGAGTTCCTCCTTCATCTTGCATATTTGATGTTTGGCATCGCGCGATTGTTCGAGATAATAAGCGCTTTTTTCTTTATTACCAAGCCTCATGTAGTAATCGGCAATGTCATTCGTCAATTCGGCGACATGCGTCCACAGCTTTTTATTTGTCAAATATTCAAGCGCAAAATCGATGTCAAGCGGGTGTCCACCGTCGTATAAAGCAAAGATGAGCCTGAACTTCGCCGTGTACTCTTCCTCTCCGTATTCCGCCGCCCTTGAAAAACCCTCCTTGCAAAGCTGCCTCGCTTCTTCGCCGTAGCCTTGCTTATACAGGTTGCGGGCCAGTTCGAAAAAGGTGTTGATCCCAAAAATCGATTGTTCATGAACCTTGATGGCAAGCGCCTTTCTGAAATGTTCCTCTGCCAAAAGCGGCATGTTTCGATTGGCGTAGTTCACCCCCATGTTATGAAAAATGAGCCCGACAACCCTGTGATGATGGCAAGAAGCGGCCTTTTCCAACGCCCGTCTGTAATGTTCTTCCGCTTCCTTGATACGGAACAGGTCAAACTGGATGGACCCGAGAATCATGTAACACCCGATGGCCTTGTCTATGTATTCATCCCGCCTGCCGAAAACGGAAAGGGCTTTCTCGGCATGGTTCATGGAACGGAAATGATCGTCCACCTGATAGTACGCGATCGCGATTTTATAATGGAATTCTCCTTTTTCTATTTCATCGGTCACTTTGTATAATTTGCTTTCCGCTTTTTTATAGAAGCTGATCGCCTCAAGATAATTTTTTTCATAGAATTCGTACATGCCGGAAAAAAAGAAAAAGTAATATTGAATGAGGTCATCCGCGTATTTGACCGCTTCCTTTTGCTTTTGAATCTCCCTGAACGCCTTAGCGGATTCTGCGAATTGCTCTGTCATCAGCTTGTGGCGGTAATCCAAGAGGTGAAAATAAAGCAACAGGTCTCCGCGTGTTTCCATGTTTGCAAGCAGATTCTCAATCTCGTATTTTAACGAGACCGCTTGCAGTGCTTCGTGGCGTTTGATCATGGTATACCATTGGTTCATGAGCCCGGCCGCTTTTCGTATGCCGTTTTCGTTTCCACTCACTTTTCATCCTTTCTTATGTTCAAAAACAATATATGCCTTTATTTCCTTTTTCTTCATGATTCTATTTTACAAAAAACGATTGTTATTGGCAATTATTTTATCATTATCAAATTTACGGTATTTTACAAGCGGTCAGCTCCAGGCTTCAAGCTGATTCTCGAGGCTTTCTGCTGTTACAAGGCTTTTCTGGAATTGACTTGGGCAGGAGAGGTTGTATCGTTTGATTTTTCGGTTGATCGAGCCGACCTTTTCTTCCCGGTTCCCGGATTTGATCGCATTTTCGATTTCTTGTTTGATTTCTTTTTGAAGCCGGAGCCACTCCGGAAGGTAACGGGCGTTTTTCAGGGTGCTGGAAAGGGCGTCCCCTTGGAGAGCCTCTTTTTTCAACGGCTTTCCGAATCCCGGAAGCGACTGTATCCCATCTTTTCCAAGGCTGTCTTTCACGACATGATCGATCCAATGCAGATACCTTTCATCGTTTTCTTTGCCCACGAACAATCGACTCCTTTCATCTCTAAGGTGCAAGCATCAGATTTCAGCAGGGTCCGGCTCGGCTGCTCCCGCTTTCCTCAATACTTGGTAGGCAAGCCACATGACCGTATAGCTTAACAGACTGACACTGAAAAAAGGAACGATTCCCGGCAGATAGCTAAACGCGACGTAAAGCGCGGCGCATACAGCCATCATCGTTAATGTATACTGCAAATACGACACCCCGAGGATGAGCGAAAATTTGAGATACATCCGTTTTTTCCAGTCGAAATGGGCAAGGAGCGGAAACAGATAAAACAGCATAATGAAAAACAAAAAGCCGAACGTCATGATGACAAAACGGAGGATGTGCAGGAAGGCATTTTCAGGATAAATGAAGGCCAGATCAACATAAATAACCATTCCCGCCGCCGCCAAAATGAGGCCGATCGCATTGGAGCGGAAAAATTCCCCGCGGTACGCCCGCCAAAACGTTTTGAAAACCGGAATGTCCGTATGGCCCATAATCCACTTTCTCATGACGGAAAATAAAGCGGTGGTCGCCGGCATAAATCCAAGCAGGCCAAAGCCGAGAAGCGTAAACATAAACCACAGCACATTCGTATAGGCAAATCTCACCACCCATTCGCAAAAGCTCATTACTCTCCCCAGGGAATTATTTTGTTCCACTCACACGGCCCCCTTTCAGGTGTGTTGCCGGGAATGAAGAAGCTCTTCGATCCCGATCGGCCTGTTTTCCTTGATCGAACGCCACATTCCTTCCCCGGCTGCGATCGAATAAGCCCCTGCTTCACTTCCGGCCAGAATGTCATACTCCCTGAAAGGATCTTTGCCGCTAAAGAGCTCCCTGAGCAGCAGGGGGTCCCCTCCGCCGTGTCCGCCCGGCTGACGGACGACACGGATCGTTTCCTTTGACTCAAACAGCGGAAAATACTCGATCGTCTGTTCGGGCACCTCGAAAGGAATTCTTCCGGGTGCATGATATTCCGTCGTTTCCAGCCTTCCTTTCGTACCGTTTATCGCGAGGCGGTAGCCTTCATACGGAGCGGAAAAATGGACGGAGTAGTTTAATAGGGCGCCGCCGTCATATTTCAAAACGGCCGCATAGGTGTCTTCAATATCGATTTCCTCGTCAAAAATGCAGGCGTCGGGCCTGTAGTTGGTGTACAGCAGATGCTGATGTTCGTCTGACCGGATATGGTCGTCTTCCGCATCTCCCGTTTCCCACCTCATAAAATAGCGGCATGCCTGTTTGACGCGGCACGTACCGCAATAGCGGTTTTCGCCTTTTTCAGGGTTCATTTCACCGTCAGGCCCGTAATAATACAATCCGCCGTAAGCAAAGACTTCCTCGGGCTTTTGATCAAGCCACCAATTGACAAGATCAAAATGGTGAGTCGACTTATGGACACTGAGCCCTCCGGAATACTTTCTCATCCTGTTCCAGCGCTTAAAATAGCTGGCTCCGTGATACGTATCAATATACCAGTTCAAATCGACGGACGTGATTCTGCCGAGCTTTCCTTCGAGGATCATCTCTTTAATTTTGCGGTGATACGGATTGTACCGGTAATTAAAGGTGACCGTCACCGTTCCTTCGCTTTCAGCTTCGGCGGCTATTACGACTGCAGCGTCTTTTACCGTTGTCACCATCGGCTTTTCCGTTATAACGTCTTTGTTTGATTGCAAAGCGCCCAAAATGTAGCGGACATGCGTGTCATCGCGGCTCGCCACGATCACAGTGTCGGGATCAACCTTTTCGATCATGTCGCTGAATGCTTCCGCCCTGAAAAACGGAACCGAACGGAGCTCGGGAAAGCGCTCTTTGCAGACGGCTTCCCTGAGCGGATCGTCGTCCAGGAGTGCCGCGATCCGGTGCCCGCGGCTGTATTCCCTTACAAGCGGCTCGATAAACATGTTGATTGCGCGGCCGCTCAAGCCGCAAATCACATACTTTTTCATCGGCAATTGACACCTCTGTTCATTGACCTAGAAGCCCCTCGATCAGTTCAAGCGCTTCATCGGTTTTCTTCGCATAAATCGGGATAAAGGCAGCCATATCCGTATTCAGCTGAAACGAATAGCCGTTCAGCTGCTTTTCCCCTTTTTTGATGACGGCTGCATAGACCTTTTGTCCGTCTGATGTATACGGCCCCTCTCCTTCAGGATCAGAGCCGAGCGGACGGAGCCCTTCCGGATCAAAAAACGGTTTAAACATGTCTTCGGGAACGACAAACAGATCTCCTTCCTTTGCCGCAATTTCGACGAGCAGTTTTTCTGGAGAGGCCGGGAAAAACGTGACATTTATCCCCTTTTTCCCGGCTGCCTTTTTAATCTTCTCTTTGATGTCTGAAGACGCATCCGAAAACATAAACACGTCTGTCTTTTCAGAATCCGCTTTGCCGCACGCTGACAAAAAAAGCATCACCGCGGTGAGAATCATCGGCAAAACCGCCTTTTCACTTGTCTCCCTCTTCCTGAAAGCGGCCGCTTTTTTCAAGCTCTGCCAGCGCCATAATGAGAGCGCCCACTCCGTGCAGATCATTGACGCTTTTTTCGCGGCTGACATAATACTCGTATGTTCCCGCGGAAGTCCCGACGCATATATCTTTCAAAAACAAACCTTCTGGCCTGATCTCGATTTTTTTCTCCAAGAGCCCTTTATACGCCTTCACGGCCCGTTCCATATACGATTGATCGATGTAGCCCATGCGGACCCCTTTTGCCATCGCATATGCATAGAGACACGAACAGGAGCTTTCCAGCCAATTGTCTGCCAGCTCTCCCTTGTCAACGACCTGGTACCATAACCCCGTTGCTTCATCCTGAAAATCGGCGAGGCTTTTGACCATCTCCTGAAGCGTGTTGATCCATTCGCGCTTCATTCCGCTTTCTTCCGGAAGGAGTTCGATCATGTCGCTGAGCGCCAGCGCATACCAGCCGATCGATCTTCCCCAAAACTCAGGCGAGCATCCCGATTCAGGATCGGCCCAAGGTGTGCTGCGCCGTTCGTCCCAGGCATGATAATACAATCCCGTATGACGGTCTTTCGTATGCTTTCTCATCAAAGTTTCTTCGAGGATGACCAAGTCGTACAGCTCGGGAGCGCCGAAGACCCTTGCATACTTGAGTGCAAAAGGTCCGCCCATATACAGACCGTCAAGCCACATCTGATAAGGATATTTATCTTTATGCCAAAAGCCTCCTTCTGATGTCCGGTTCAGCGTATCGAACAGGCCCCTCAGCTTTTCCGCCGCTTTCCTGTACCGTTCATCACCGGTCTCTTCATACAAAGGAAATAAAAGAAGGCCTGCCTGAACGGCATCAAGCTCATCTCTGCTGAAATAAAAATTGCCGTGTTCATCAACGAGATAGTCAACGTAATCCTTTACATAATCAAAATACGTTTCCTTCCCTGTCGCTTCCCAAAGGCGAATCAGCCCGCATAAGAACACGCCTTGATGATAATGCCAGCGACCCGCGGGAGGCAGCTTATCCTTCGTATACGTTTTCATTATCGTGTTTGCCGCTTCCTCGGCAACGTGAAGAGGCGATTTTGTGATGAGAGATCGATTCATGGCATTCAAATCCTTTCATCAAAAATGTTAATATATACCTTCTTCTCCGAATTTCTTTGCCATCCTGTTTGCAAATATGACTAAAATGAGTCCGACAGCGGCCTTGAACAAACCGACGGCTGTGCTGTAGCTGAACTGCCCCTGCTTTAAGCCCGCCGTATACACATACGTATCGAAAATTTCAGCCACTTCGCGGTTTGTCGCGTTTAATAGCAGGTACACATGCTCAAATCCAAGCTCCAGCGTATCGCCGATTTTCAGGATCAGGAGAACCACGATCACGCTTCTGATCGCGGGAAGGGTCACATGCCACATTCTCCGCAGACGGTTCGCCCCGTCCATTTTCGCCGCTTCGTAAAGCTGCGGGTCTACCGCCGTAATCGCCGCTAAATAAATGATCGTCGACCAGCCGGCTTCCCTCCAGATCACCTGGAGAATATAGAGCGGCCTGAACCAGTTTTCGTCAAGCAAAAAATTGATTTTTTCCCCGCCGAAATAAGCGATGATTTCATTTATCAGTCCCCCGTCTACCGTTAAAAGGACAAATGAAAGCGACACGACGATGACCCATGACATAAAATGCGGAATATAAATCAGCGTCTGAACGAACTTTTTGAACAGCACGATTCTGACTTCGTTCAACAGAAGGGCCAATATAATCGGGATTGGAAAAAATACGACGAGGTTCAGAAGAAACAAGATCAGCGTGTTTTTCAAGAGCATAAAGAAAGTCGGCTCCGTAAACAGCCTTTCAAAATGCTTAAAGCCGACCCATTCGCTCCCCGTTATGCCGAGAAACGGCTGGTAATCCTGAAACGCAATGACGATCCCCCACATGGGCACATACTTAAAAAGGAGAAAATAAATCAGCCCCGGCAGAATCATCAAATACAAATATTTTTGCTGAAACGCCTTCGCAAAAATACGCACCTTTCGTTCTTTTCCGGCAACAAGGGCCGGTTCTTGTCCGGCCTGAGCTTCTGCAGCTTTCATAAACGGCCTCCCTTCACGATGTTTGCTTTCACTTTATCCCAGCATCGAAAAATTCGTCTACAATCATCTCATCACATGGCCCGCACCTTACCCGGAGGCGTATATGACCTGATAAAATGAAACCTGTATTAGAAAATGATTATTGACAAATTTACACAAAAGTCGGATTAATTATATATAACCATCTCGGGGAGTTTAGGGGGGAATTTATGAAAAGGAGACAATACAGGTTTTACTATAAGCTGGTGACATTCTTTTTTATTCTCAGCACGATCCCGGTCATCATCGTCGGCTTTTTTTCTTATCAGCGATCAGCTGAAACAATCGAGCAAAACGTCACAAATGAAAAACTCCAAACCGTTGGACAGATGCAGCTGAATATCGAACATATTTTAAAAACGGTTGATCATTCCTTCACCAACTATGTCCGTTCCTATCCCTTAATCGAGACGCTCAGCCGCAGCATCACACCCGAACGCTTCCAGCTTTATAACCAAATCAATCAGGAATTAAATAAACTGCAGACATTCGACACCGATTTATCCGACATTACAGTGATCAGCCAGGAAAAAAAGTGGTATATCAACAATTCCGGACTGTACAAATTGGATCAGGGGAAACAGGCTTTGATGGTCTCGCTCTACAACTCGCTGAAAAGCCGGTCAAGCTGGGTGCTTGAAAAAAACAACGCCCTTGTCGCCACGAAGGAAGGCGGTGCGGAAGACTGCCCGTACAACGTCAATCTCGTCAAACAGCTTCCCTTAAACAGCATGCGGCATAAAGGACTTGCCATCGCCAGCATTCCGTCGTGTTCACTCGTCAAACGAATGCCCCTGAAGTCGAAGACAAACAGCATGATGGCGCTTGATGACAACGGCCGCATCATCCTTCATCAAAAACGGTCACAGATCGGGCAATCGATCCGGCATGAAGATTACTTTCAAAAAATCAGGCAGCTTTCTTCAAAAAACGGACAGTTTGACGTATCAATCGGCGATACGGACTATAAGATTACATACCAGAAATCAGACTATAACAACTGGATATACGTTTCAATGACGACGATGCCTGAACTTTACATGCAGACCGCCTCAATCGGCTGGTTTACGTTTTCGATATGTGGTATTTTGTTAGCGCTTTCATTACTGTTCTCCTGGTTTGGCTCACGCCATTTCTACAAGCCGATCAAAGTTTTATATGAGTCCGTTTCCGGCTTCGCTTCCGGAACAGATGCGGGCAAAGAGCGTCACGAAAGCGAATTCGAGCTGATCGAGCGGAATATTAAAGAAATGAAAAACAAAAATTACGACCTCGCAAAGCGGGTCGAGCAACAGGTCACACAGCTGAAGCAATATTTTTTAACAAGGCTTCTGCTCGGCAAATTGATTGAAGAAGAAACGAAAGAACGCTTTTCAGGCCTCGGCTTTTCGGACGATTGGAGCCACCTTTCCGTCCTTGCCCTGCAAATTGACACCTTGAAGGATACGCCGTACGAAAAAAAAGACCTGGACGTCCTGCTGTTTGCGATCAACAGCCTTGTCGAACAGTCGATCCCAAAGGAAAACCGTCTCCCTTCAGTCGTGATCGATAAGACGCAAACAACCGTGATGCTGAACCGCGGCAAATCGCTTGACACATTTCATCAGCAGCTGAAAAGTACCGCCGAATCGATCCAGCATAAGATCCATGAGGAGCTCGGGCTATTTGTCAGCATCGGGATCAGCCAGCCTTTTACAAACCTCTCCATGTCCAAGCACGCTTATTTGGAAGGGCTTGAAGCGTTGACTTACAGGCTGAAATCTGGGAAACGCGCGATCATATTTTTTGAGCACCTTGACAGGAACAAAGCATTTTTGACCCAGTTTCCAAAGCAACTCCAAAACGAACTGTTTGAAGCGATTAAAGCGTGCGACCGGGAAAAAGCCGCTGAACGGCTCCATCAGTTAATCGAAACGGTTTGTTCTGAGAATACGAACCCTCATCATTGCCAAATTGCGATTGTCAGGCTGCTCAACAATTTAATTGAATTCATGCACCTTCTCGGAATCGAGCTGTTTGAACCGGACGGCAATAATATGCTGTATGACGACATTTTTGAGCTGACGACAATAGAAGAGATCGAAAGCTGGCTGAACACCCGAATCGTCAGCAACATGATCGAAACGTTGAGCGTCAGAGAGGAATCGCAGTATAAAAACATCTCGGAGAAAATCGTCCACATCATCCAGCAGGAATTCGACACCGATCTGACCCTGGAATCGATCGCGGGAAGACTGCATTACAATCCCAACTATTTAAGCAGCATTTTCAGAAAAGAGATGAAGATATCATTCAGCGAATATTTATCATCGTACCGCCATCATATCGCCAAAAGCTGGCTGACGGAAACGGGCTTATCCGTTAAAGAAATTTCTGAAAAACTGAAATATAAAAATCCGCAAAACTTTATTCGTTCGTTCAAGAAGCTCGAAGGGATCACCCCGGGAAAGTATCGCGAACTGAAAAACCATTCGGCATAAAACAAGGCGGTCCCGGAAAGACCCGGGATCGCCTGTATTTATTTCTCCGATTTTTTATATGCTTCTTCATATTCTTCAATCACTTGGTCTCCGCCGTTTGTCCGCCATTTTTCGACCGCATTGTCAAACTGGCTTTCGTCCATTTTGCCAAGGATAAATTGGTATGTCGCATCATCGATGATCTTTTGCAGTTCATCTCCCCTTTCAGATGCAGCCGGAGAGTACAGGCTTTCAGCAGGATTGGAGACGATGATGTTTTCGTTGTCCTCTGTCAGCTCTTCATATTTGGTGCGCAGCGGATCTCCCGTGTTTTTTAAGTATGCTTTATCAATGCCGACAAGGGAGACGAGCGGCTGAATTTCCGCCTGCCAATCTTTCAGCTTGTCATCGATCCGTTTGAAATGATCCTTGTCTTCTTTTTTGTAATGGACGCCTTCGATTCCGTATGTCATCAGACTGTAGACATCCTCTTCTGCGATCCTGTCAAAAAAGGCCAGAATCCGTTTCAGCTCTTTTTCGCTTTTCACGCTCGTTTTCGGAAACGCAAAAATACCGTTGTGCCCGCCTGATGCCCAGACGCGCTCTTTTCCGTCAGGGCCCTTGATGCGGTTGATGATATCGAGCTCCATCTTGTCGTCAACCGACTGATCCCTTAAATTGACGGCATCGACCATATTCCCGACGTAAATCCCGGCTTTCCCCTGAGAAAACATCTCCTGCTGCTGCGTTTTGCTTGTCACCGGAAAGTCTTTATTGATGAGTCCTTCATCATACAGCTTTTTCATGTATTTCATCGTTTCCTTATATTCCGGCGTCATGAAATCGGGTGTAAATGTGCCGTTTTCTTCTTTCCAGTCCGTCGGCATTCCCATGTAGGATCCCAATGTTTTAAACGCTCCGTAGATCAAATCGTTTCTGTCGGCAAGCCCGATCGTATCCTTTTTCCCGTTTTGGTCGGGATCTTTTTCAGTAAACGCCTTTGCCGTCTCGTACAACTCATCGAGCGTCTGCGGCGTTTTCAGGCCGAGATTGTCAAGCCAGTCTTTGCGGATGACGATTCCTTGCCTTGATAACGGGCGCTCCCTGTAAATGCCGTACAGTTTACCGTCAATGGAGGCATTTTTATTGATCAGCTTATTCATCTTGCTCAAATTCGGATAATCCTTCAAATAAGGTCCGACTTCCCAAAACATGCCTGACCTGAAGGCGTTCATAACCGATGAATTTTTGATATCCTGGATGGTGACGACTTTCGGAAGATTGCCGGCGGCAAGCGCGGAATTCAGGCGGTCTTCCTTCACCGCGTCAGGCACCCACATCAAATCGAGCTTTGTGTTTGTGAGCTTTTCGATCTTTTTAATCGCCGTGTCCTTCGGCGGCTGCTGATGATAGAGAATCACCATCCAGCTCAGATCCAAAGGAGAGTTGGGATCGACCTTTTCTTCCTTCGAAGAGGCCTGCTCCGCTCCTTTGTTCGAACAGCCAAACAATCCTCCCGCTAAAAGCGCGAACGCGGCCATCGGGATCAGCCATTTTTTCCCCATACATTGTCCCCCTCGTTTTTAACCTTTAATAGACCCTAATAACGCACCTTTTGCAAAATGTTTTTGAATGAACGGATAGACGAGCAGCACCGGAATTGTCGCGACGACAATCACCGCCATTTTAATCGTTTGCTCAGGCGGCGCCGCTGCTGCTCCCATTTCCGTCATATCCCCCTGCATGCCGCTTGAGACGATGACGATCTGCCTGAGCAGAACCTGTATCGGCCATTTCGTCGCATCGCTCAAATACAGAATCGCCTGCATGTACGTATTCCAATAGGTGACGGCATAAAACAGCGAAATCGTGGCAATCGCCGGCAAAGATAAGGGCAGAATGATACGGAAAAAGATCCCCAGATCATTGCCCCCGTCGATTTTCGCAGATTCTTCCAAACTGGACGGAATGTTTTGAAAAAAGTTTTTTAGAATAATCAGGTTAAAAGCATTAATGGCGCCCGGAAGTATCAGAGACCAATAGGAATCAAGCAATCCGAGCGATTTCACGACGAGAAACGTCGGGATCATCCCGCCGCTGAAGAGCATCGTAAAGACGACCAAAAACATCAGCACACGCCTGCCCATCAGTTCCTTTCTCGACAAGCCGTATGCCATCAGCGAGGAAAGGAACATGCTGACGGCTGTTCCCACGGCTGTTACGAGAATGGAAATGATCAAGCTTCTGTACACGATGTCAGTCGAAAAAATGTACCTGTACGCATCCAATGAAAACGTGGTCGGAAACAATATGAACTTTTTCGAAATGACCTCTTCCACCGTTGCAAAAGAGGCGGCTATCACATGGATAAACGGCAGCACGCAAACGAGGCCGAATCCGGTTAAAAAAGCGTAATTCAACACATCAAACACGCGGCTTCCCGCGGAATGTCTGATCGCCATTTCCCCCCTCCTTTTTTGTAAGCGCTGTCAAAAAATTACGATATCGTGTCTAAAATGTAGCAAAAGGAGGGGAGAAGCGTCTATAATCATTTTGTGAGCAGGAATGCGAAAACAAAGAAAAAGATCATCGCCTTAGAAGATGATACGTCAGTCTTTTTTCAAAAGGTCAGCCGAATTGACTTTCGGCTCATACCCTAATTCGCGGACGGCGGATGTGATCGACCACGGCCGGTCCGGATTGTCGCTGACGGCATAATATGTACCATACGTTTTATCGGCTTCAATCGCACATTTAAATATGCCGACGAGGTCCTTCTTGGACAGCAGCGTTTTTTTCGTCCTCGGCTTTGTCAGCAGCGCTTCTTTTTCGTTTTCGACCGCCGTGCCGATCCGCAAATTGATGACGGAAACCGGGGCGCCTGAATGATGCGAAAACAGGTATCCCAGGTTTTCTGAGGCCAATTTCAGCAAGCCGTACAGGCTTTTTGACAGCGGATAATCTTCCGTCTGAATCGGTCTTTTAAGCAAAGACACGCCATTTTGCTCATAAACGTCTGTGACATGGTTGCTGCTTGCAAAAATGACTTTCGGCACGCCGCGTTGCACTGCGGCCATAAGCATCGTATACGTCGCGTTAAAAAAGATGTCTGTCATTTTTTCAAATTCTTGCTTGTCAAGAAGATTGCCGGTCGGTTTGACGGCGAGAAGGTTGATCAGCGCATCGGTGTCTTCAGGGATGGCCTTCACCGTTTCGTGCATCAGCCTGGATAAACCTTGCAGGCAGCTCTTCTTCAGGCTTTTTTACATCCATTACCGCCAGATCGTATCCTTCATCAGACAGCCCGCGGATCAATATGCGCCCGACCGTCCCGCTTCCCCCGACAATCGTTACCTTCTTCACCAATAATCATCCTCCTGTTCACAGCCATGTTTTCAAAAAATCGATCGCTTTCTGCCTCATTGCGGCGGTTTCCAAATGCCCCGAATGGGAGCGAAACATTTCATAGCGTTCACCCGCGTTTTTTTCTTTATACACGGAGGTCAATGATTTCTCGATGATATCAATCCCCATGACGGGAGTGAGCTTATCCGCCGTTCCGACGAGGCTCAAGTGGGGCCTCGGAGCAATCAGGCTCTGAATCTGTGCGGTTGAAACATGCTTTACGAGCCCTGGTACATATGAATACAGATTGTGCCTGTCCAAATTCTGCGTCTTGATTAGCGTTTCGCTGTCAACCTGGCTGCATATATCGACGCATGCGCTGATGCGTGCGTCCAGCGCCGCCGTCCACCAGGCCATCAAACCTCCCATTGACATCCCGAGCGCAGCCATTCGGCCAGTATCGGTGTCATCCCGCGTCTCAAGATAATCAAGGGCCCGGATGCTGTCATACACCATCATCCCCCACATCACCCGCCCGGTCCAGAGCATCTCTTTAAAAATCTCGCTCTCCGTTTTCCCCCGCCTGTCTCCGAAAGCCCAATGGTCGATGGCGAGCGCCGCAAACCCGAGAGATGTCAGCTCCTCGGCGTATGGAGGCCTTTCCAAATACTCCGCGCCTTCGATCAGCTCCTTCCTTCCCCTTTCGTATCGCCCGCCGTGGGAATGGCAATAGAGCACGACCGGCAGTTTGCCTTGCGCCTGTTTCGGCTTCACAAAATAGGCCGGAACGGTCTCGATGCCGTTTAACCCTAGCAATAGCGTTTCAAGAATGAACGAATCCTTTTCTTCTTTTTTAAGAGTTTTCGCCTGAATCTCCTTTTGATCCGGCAAATCGCCGAGCAGCCTGAGCAATTGTCCGCGCATCACATGTCTCCTTTCTTCACCTCTTCATGGTTACATAAATACGATTTGAAAGGGGCTTTCACCTGTTTTTCAGGTAATATTTAAACCTCGTGTCTTTTAAAGGACCGCTGCGAAGGGCAAAAATAACGGTCGCGAACATGACAAAACACAAGATCGGAAGCGATGAAAACAACAGAAGAAGCGAAAAACAGCCGATCAAAAAAACGCAAATCGCTTTATAAACAAAACCGCTCAACAGCCGGTATGCTGCAAAAAGGCCGCAGAGTGAATGGCAGATAAAAAAGGCGTTTGCGATAGCGACGAGCGTGTCGACATTGACGGCATGAAAAAACAAACAAACGAAAACACTTGCGTGTACAGCGAAAATCAAGCCAAGCGCTGCGATCGGCTTATCGTCCTTCGTTCTGTACGCAAGGACGCCTGCTGTCTGCGAGGATATTAATCTGGCGGCTCCCCCGACGACAAGCAAATACGTGCTCATGCACAATACAGAGGTGACCGCGGCGATGACGGCTAATGCGTACGGGCCGAACAGCGGCGTTAAAATGAGCGTAAGCTTCAGCTGGCCGCTTTGAAAACGGCCCGGATCGATCCACTGGGCGGCTCCGGCTACTGCAAGATACACGAGTGTAACCGTCAGCCCGTTGATCACGACAGCACGCGGAATCACCTTCCTTCTGTCTTTTACCTCCATGCTGTAGTTTCCGATCATTTCCCAGCCGACCAAAGCCCAAAACAGCAGCAGCAAACCATGGCCAAAATCGGCAAGCCGAAAAGCCCCTTCGATCAGCGGCCCTTCCCTGAAAAAAGGAATCGACGTGAAGCTCCCTACAAGCAAGAGAACCGCCGCCGTACTTGAAAAGACGAACGAAACCTTTCCCACAAACGAAATGCGAAAGCACAGCACAACGAGGCAAATGATGAACAGCAAAAGGCCGTAAGCTTCAGTTGAAACCGCAGAACCGGCCGCGATCGAGTGAATATACTGGCCGGCCGTCATGAGTACGGCCGCGGGGCCAAAGCTTGCTGCAGTGATAAAATAGAAGACTGCCAGTTTTTTCGCCCGAATGCCGAACGCTTTTTCAGCCGCATAAGCTATACCCGCATCGTTTGGAAATTCAATGCTCAATATCGCAAAAATCCGCGCAAACAAAAACCCGGCTCCCATCATAAACAGCCAGGCAAATATCGCATAGTCCCCCGCTATCTCATGAACCATCGGCGGCAGCAGAATAACACCTGAGCCTAAAATCGGCCCCGTCATCAAACCGCTTAGCAATAAAGACCCCAGTTTTTTCTCTTTCACCTAAACACAATCCCTTCTAAACGATTTAAAATGATTGTAATCTCATTTATTAAATCAGTAAAATAGATAGTAATGATCCATAACTTCGGATTTTTCGATATTAGAAAAAAAGGAGACCTGACACAGATGGAAATCCGCCACTTGAAAACATTCAAAACCATCGTCGAAATCGGGGGATACACCCGTGCGGCAGATTATTTGGGCTATGCACAATCGACGGTGACTTCCCATATACAGGCGATTGAACAAGAATTGAGAAAGCCGTTATTCTATCGTTTAGGAAAAAAGATGCTGCTTACGGAAGCGGGGAAACATCTCCTTCCTTATGCGACGGAGATGATCGAGCTGTATGAAAAAGCGAGGTACATTTCTGCAGACGACGAGCAGCCCTCCGGAAACCTTATCATCGGCGCTTCCGAATCGTTAACCGTCTACAGGCTGCCGACGATCCTTCACGAATATAAAAGCAAGTATCCGCAGGTGACAGTGACGCTGAAGTCTTCAACATGCTGGCAGCTGAGGGATGAGTTGAGACAGGGGAAAATCGATGTCGCTTTTTTGCTGGATGAAGAGCGGAACGAAGAGGATCTCCATATTGAAAAACTCGTGGACGAGCCGATGGTGTTCATCTTTCCAAAGGGGCATCCGGCAGGGAAAACCGATTATCAGCATTTGGCATTCAGCACAAATGAGACGTTTTTATATACGGAGCACGGGTGCAGCTACAGAGACTTTTTTGAAGAATATTTGCATAATCAAGGCGTCGTCACCGATAAGACGATGGAATTTTGGAGCGTAGAGGCCATTAAACAGTGCGTCATGTGCGGGCTGGGCGTCTCTCTCCTCCCGATGATCACAACCCGTACTGAAATCAGCGAACAAAAGCTTGAGGGCATCATGGTCAAAGACGCCCTCTTTTCTACCCAAATGAGTTATCATAAAAACAAATGGTTCTCTCCGGCGATGACCGCCTTTACAGAAATCGTCCGCAGTCAGGCGGAAAAGTGGCGCGAAGCATAGCCGGCTAAATTCCTTCCGTGTTCATCAGCACGATCCGCCAGCCGTCGGGATCTTCGATCGTTACGCCTTTTTCTTCCCAATACGGGTTTTCCGGAGGCACCTCTTCATACCCCATGTCAGACAACCTCTTTGCAATCGTTTTGATTTGCTGAAAATCAGGGATGTAAAAAACGAGAAGGTTGTCTTTCGTCGGGGCGGGACACGGGCTCCCGTTTTCGTGTGACGTGAATTCAAGGTGATACAGGGAATTCGGCAGGCCGAACATCGCGCCATCGTAGCCGGCATGCCCGGAAAACTCACCGATCCTTTGTAAACCGAGACCT
Source organism: Bacillus sp. JJ675 (assembly GCF_036963165.1). Lineage (NCBI taxonomy): Bacteria > Bacillati > Bacillota > Bacilli > Caryophanales > Bacillaceae > Bacillus > Bacillus sp. JJ675. The sequence goes on from NZ_JBALMR010000055.1 coordinate 21,254, forward strand.
TTCTCGTAAAAGGCGATGACCTCTTCAAAACGGTCTGTCGGTCTTGCGATTCGTACCTGCACGGCGGAAAAATCGGCAAACTTCATATTCATCAGCTCCTTTACCTCATTGTAATACATGGACGAAACGGCTGAAATCAAACATAAGCCTGAAAAGATCCAAGGCTTAGGATCGAAAAAAACCCCTTCGCGGAGGAAGGGGTTTTGCTTTAGTTTGCGACAATATTGACAAGCTTGCCCGGAACGGCGATCACTTTTCTGACCGTTTTTCCTTCAAGCTGTTCTTTTACTTTTTCGTTGTTTTTGGCCAGTTCCTCAAGCTGTTCTTTGTTTGCGTCAGCCGGAACATTTAACTTGGCTTTTACTTTCCCGTTCACCTGAACGACGATTTCAACCTCATCATCGACAAGCTTCTCTTCGTCATAGACAGGCCATGCTTCATATGCGATCGTGCCTTCATGGCCGAGACGGCTCCAAAGCTCTTCAGCAAGGTGCGGCGCGACAGGAGAAAGCAGTTTCACAAAGCCTTCCATATATTCTTTCGGAAGCTTGTCCGCTTTATATGCTTCATTGATAAAGACCATCAGCTGGGAAATTCCCGTATTGAAGCGCAGCCCTTCGAAATGATCTGTCACTTTCATTACCGTTTCATGGTAGACACGCTCAAGCGTTTCGCCTGCTCCTTCCGTAATCTTGCTGCTCAATTCGCCATTGTCGTCGATGAACAGGCGCCATACGCGGTCAAGGAAGCGGCGCGCACCGTCAAGGCCTTTCGTAGACCAGGCAATCGAAGCGTCGAGCGGCCCCATGAACATTTCATACAAACGAAGCGTGTCTGCCCCGTGCGTCTTGACGATTTCGTCCGGATTGACGACATTGCCTTTTGATTTGCTCATTTTTTCATTGTTTTCGCCGAGAATCATTCCCTGGTTGTAGAGCTGCTTAAACGGCTCTTTTGTCGGCACGACTCCGATATCATAAAGGAATTTATGCCAGAATCGCGCATACAATAAGTGAAGAACGGCGTGTTCTGCGCCTCCGATATACATATCGACAGGAAGCCATTTCTTTAATTTTTCAGGAGACGCGAGTTCATTCGGATTTTTCGGATCAATATAGCGCAGGAAGTACCAGCAGCTGCCGGCCCACTGCGGCATTGTATTCGTTTCACGTCTTCCTTTTTTGCCTGTTGCAGGGTCTGTTACTTCGACCCATTCTTTAATGTTGGCAAGCGGCGATTCTCCCGTACCGCTCGGCTTGATTTCAGACGTTTTCGGCAAGATAAGCGGCAGCTCTTCTTCAGGAACCGGGGTGGATGTGCCGTCTTCCCAATGGATGATCGGAATCGGCTCGCCCCAATAGCGCTGGCGGCTGAACAGCCAATCGCGGAGGCGGTATGTCACTTTTTTCTCGCCTTTGCCGTTCTCTTCAAGCCACTCGATCATTTTTTCGATCGCAGCCGCTTTGTCGAGACCGTTCAGAAAATCGGAGTTGATATGCTCGCCGTCGCCTGTATACGCTTCTTTTTCAACGTTTCCGCCTTTGACGACTTCTTTGATCGGGAGACCAAATACCGTTGCGAATTCATGGTCGCGTTCATCATGGGCCGGAACCGCCATGACCGCTCCTGTTCCGTATGTAGCCAGGACATAATCGGCGATCCAGACCGGAATTTTTTCTCCGCTCGCCGGATTAACCGCATAAGCGCCTGTAAAAACGCCTGTCTTCGTTTTTGCCAAATCGGTGCGCTCAAGATCGCTCTTTGACTGAACTTCCGCAATATAAGCGTCGACCGCATCTTTTTGTTCAGGCGTCGTGATCTTTTGGACCAGATCGTGTTCAGGAGCTAGTACGGCGTACGTCGCACCAAACAGAGTGTCGGGACGGGTCGTGAAAACCGTAAACATGGCGTCCTGGCCGTCGATTTCAAAATGAACGTGTGCACCTTCAGAACGGCCGATCCAGTTGCGCTGCATTTCTTTAATGCTCTCCGGCCAGTCGAGCTCTTCAAGGTCTTCGAGCAGACGGTCGGCGTATGCCGTAATTCTCAGCATCCATTGCTTCATCGGACGCCTTTCGACAGGATGACCGCCGCGTTCGCTCTTTCCGTCGATGACTTCTTCGTTGGCGAGAACGGTTCCGAGCGCCGGACACCAGTTCACAGGCACTTCATCTACATAAGCGAGGCCTTTTTCATAAAGCTTTAAGAAAATCCACTGTGTCCATTTATAGTAGTCAGGATCTGTCGTATTGACTTCCCTGTCCCAGTCGTACGAAAAGCCGAGCGCCCTGATCTGGCGGCGGAAATTATCGATGTTCTGCTTCGTAAAGACGGCAGGATCATTCCCCGTATCGAGCGCGTACTGCTCAGCCGGAAGCCCGAATGCATCCCAGCCCATCGGATGCAGGACGTCATATCCCTGCATGCGCTTCATGCGCGAGAGAATGTCCGTCGCGGTATAGCCTTCCGGATGGCCGACATGCAGGCCTGCTCCGGACGGGTACGGGAACATATCCAGAGCATAAAACTTCGGTTTGGATGTATCTTCAAGCGTGGCAAAAGTCTTGTTTTCAAGCCAATAGTCCTGCCACTTTTTCTCGATTTTTTGATGATCAAAACTCAATTGTAAAAACCTCCTTTGAATGTACGTACGGCATCCTTGCATACAAGTATGGACGGGACCGGCATCGTGATATTCAGATTATTCCAAAATCAAAAAAACTCTCCCATCCCTAAGAAGGGACGAGAGATTCGACTTCCCGCGGTACCACCCTTGTTAGTGTACATTCGTACACTCACTTGATATCTTTAACGCAGATGCACGGCAGCAGCTCATCACTGCTGCAACTCTGAGGCGAGTTCGGAAGCCCAACCTGATTGACTTTCACCAGCCGTCAACTCTCTGTGGCAGATGGGGCTTCTTACTGCTCCTCTTCACTGTTCTTGCCGTAACCGTAATCTTATCTGTATTTTATAGAATTCTGTTCATAAGTGCAAGCAGGTTTGTATACAATGGGAATGTGCTGAAAAAAGGGTAAGAGTGAGGATCTTAATCGTGTGGAGAATCGTTTTGCCGTCCGGAGTTTTGTACATTTGCCTGCTGTTCTCTGACAAAGTCAAAGCTTCTCAATACAGCTTCACCGCCGTAGCCTGCAACAATGGATAAAACCACGAGCTGAATTCCGGAGTCAGGTTCCGCAGATAAAACAAGCAAAATAGAGGCAACCATGCCGACAAGAATATCTTCAAAAAAACCGAGGTAAATAAATCGTTTCGTCGTTCTCGGTTTCTCGAGCCGTCCTCTTTTTTTAATGTGCCCGAGAACCCCCATAATCCCTCCAATCAAACAAGCAACCAAAACTTGATGCAGCATCTTCATCACCTTCCTAAAGCCCTTAGATTCGTCAAGCGACTTCAGGCCATCGAGCAGCCCCCCTAGAACCCTTTGCGATGATATTCGATACTACTACAGAAAATGTGTTCTGTCTCTGAGGAAAAAAAAGCTTGTTTCTTCCATTATATGTGAAGAACTAGGTAATAATCTTGATTCCTTCGATTCATTTTCACATAATTACAATTACCTATTTTTTCTATATCAAACAGAGAGCTGCTTTTCCTTTCGGCCATATAAATATGCTGTTCCTATGCTGATCATCAGCAAAACGAGCAGAACAGCCAATAATGCCTGCATGCTGAAAAAATCAACGATCATTCCGCCGAACAGCGGCCCGATCATTCTTCCTCCTGTCGCCATGCTGTTGACGAAGCCTTGGTAAAACCCTTCTTTCCCCCGCGGTGCGAGGCGGTTTGCGATCGTCGGAACAGCCGGCCAGACGAGCATTTCCCCGAGCGTCAGCACGATCATCGCGCCGAGGAAAACCCGGAAAGATTCAGCGGCAAACAGCATGCCGTAAGCAAACATAAAAATGATGAATCCGCTCACGATTTGTTTTTTTAGCGAACTGGCGAATCTGTGGACAAACATTCCGGTAAGCGGCTGACCCAGGACGATGAGCGCACCGTTGACCGTCCATAGCAGACTGTACTGCCCGAGCGATATGCCGAGATCCTGCGTATGTGAAGCGATCGTTGAAGACCATTGGGAATAAGCGACCCAGCCGAGAAGATAGCCCGTACATACGAGCATGAGGGCTGAAAATCTTGATTTTCCGCTTGCGCCGGCAGCATGATCTACAACGGATGACTGTACTGCACGTTCTGTGCGGATATGTCTGAATCCAAAACATGCAATCGCGAAAAAAACGGCATAAAGCATCGCATTCGCAAAAAAGACGTAAGCGAATGAAAATGATGCAACGACTCCCCCAAGCGCGGAACCGACAGCGACCCCGGCATTTTGCGCTACATACACGGCATTAAAAGCCTTTCTGCCGCCTTCGGGCCAAACCGCTCCGGCCATTGCGTAGCATGCCGGAAACACAACACCCGACCCGAATCCGACAGCTGTCAACAAGAGGATATAAGCCGTCCAGCCATGAAAAAACACGAGGGCGGAAAGGCTGACAAACGTGATCACGATTCCGATAATGACGGATTTGAAACCGCCGATTTTATCAAACAAATAACCGCCGCATAAATTTCCGATGACATTGGCTCCGGAGTTGAGCATCAATACAAATCCGGCTGCGGTTAACGATTTCCCTAAATGGTCGTGAATATAGATAGTGTTCAAAGGCCACAAAAAAGAAGACCCCGTTACATTGATAAACATCCCGATGATCAGCATCCATAACGTACGCGGCACTGTGTTTTCCTTCTTTCTGATTTTCGTTCCTTCTAGATTCTATTCGTTTTGGCCATTTTTTTCAATGGAGGGAATTCGGTTTTCCTTCATAAAAAAACCCCTTTTTAGAAAGGGTATTTTTTATAATATTCAGAAAAATACTTTAATCTCCGCTGCTTAGATGGGGCGGGGTTTGTATTCAGGGTCCGGGCCATCGTGGATTTTTATCCTGTCCGGCTCAGCACCGCTCCCGTCCCGCGGATGTTTTACAGTTCCTGGCTGTTCGAATGCCGGCGGACGTTCAGCCCCGTTTCTTACGTCCATTGGCGAACCCGGCTCCCCCATAAAACAGCCGGTTTTTTTGTCATGTTTCTTATTTTGAAATTCCGCAAACACCCCGTTTTGAAACTGACCGGCGTAAGGCTTTTCCCCGCGATTCGGCTGAAAGAATGCCGCAAATCCAGCCGTTTTTGCGGACTGAATATCAAAATACTGTTCTTCAGCAGAACCGATTTTAATCGTCCGGCTGCCGCTTTCTGTTCCGTTTGCACATGAAATGATGAGCGTAATCACTCCTGCCACCCCAAGCGCGCCTGTTAAGGCCGAAAATTTTATCACGTCAAACGCCTCCTATCATAAAAAAGCGGAAAAAGTTCGCAGATTCGGGAGAACCGGTCCATATTGAATCGATCATAATAATCGGAATTTCAGCTTTCCTTTTTTCTATCGGCGATTTCGCACTTCGTTTTATATGCAATCTGTTTTTCGGCGGTTCTCCCGCTCCCCTGGAAAACGTCGTCCTATGGAACAGAAAGCGAAGAACGAAAAAAAGCCGGCAAGATGCCGGCTCCCTGAGGCTGTCCGATGACATGTATGTCTTGAGATTAGAAACCGGCACAGCGGCATCTACGTTGCCGTTAGAAGCTGTATGTTCGCATGCCGCTATTCGGTCATCCATTTCGGCTTTCCGAATCCGGCGAATTCTTTGTCGATCGTTTTTTCGAAAGCCTCCGATTTGACCGCTTCTTTTAAATCTTTGGCGAATGGTTTATCTTTGTTTTTTCCGTCGACAACGATTTGGTTGCGGTAGCGGTCAGGCATGTTTTCAAGCGCAAGGGCATCCTGCAACTTCATGCTGGCAGACAGGGCGAAATTGCCCGGTACGGCGGCGATGTCAAGATCTTCAACCGCCCTTGGCAGGTTGGCGGATTCGAGCTGCTTAAACGTCAGCTTTTTCGGATTGTCCGTGATATCGCGTTCAGAAGCTTTCAATGTATCGATGCCGTCCTTCAGCTTGATCAATCCTTGATCCTTAAGCGTTAAAAACGCCCTGGCAGCGTTAGCCGGATCATTCGGTATAGCTACTTGTGCCCCCGCCTTGACCTCTTTTAGCGATTTATACTTGGATGAGTACAGACCCATCGGTGCGGTCGGCACCGAAATCAGAGCGGCGAGATCTTTGTTGTTTTCCTTATTGTAAGCTTTCATAAAGACTTCATGCTGAAACAAATTGGCGTCAAGCTCGCCTTCCGTCAATGCCGTATTCGGCTGCACATAATCTGTAAATTGAACGACATCCACTTGATAGCCTTTTTTCTCAAGCTCAGGCTTAATCGCTTTTGTGACCATATCGTAATAAGGGCCTGCGGTTGCACCGATTTTAATCGCCTTGCTTCCGTTTGCCGCGCTGTTTCCGCATGCGGCAAGAAGGGCAAGTGTTCCCGCCAATGCAAGTGTTCCCCACAATTTTGTCCATTTCTTCATTCCAATCTCCTCCTCAACATAAAAAAACTCTTCCAGTCCGCCTGAAAGAGTCGATCACTTATCTTTCAGAATGCGTCTGACATTCTGCTGGATTTAGCACCTTGCTTATGCAGGTTGCTGAGATTTCACAGGGCCAGTCCCTCCATCTCTCTTCATAAGTTACATATTTGATTCCCTTCATTTTACGTATGAATATTGAGATTTGCAAGAACTTTTTCAACTTAATGAGTTAAAATATGAATACAAGAAGAAAGGAGACCCAAAAATGGAATTTTTCTATGCAATCGGATTTTTTTCCATCATTTTTTCGCTCGGCTATGCCGTTTTTCATTTGATCAGAAAAAAGTTCTTTTCGCCTGACAAACGATTCTCCAAAAAAATCTTTTACCCCTTTCTGATAGGCGGCTTTCTCCTTTGCGCCGCGACAACACCGTATACGGATCAGGAGACATATGCCGGGGAAAAGGAAACGAAAGAACAGACGGCTCAGATCAAAGAATTGACGTCTGAGAAAACGTCTCTTTCAAATGAAATCAAATCTTTAAAAGAGCAGATTCAAAAAACGAATGAAACATTGGCTTCCGTAAAAACGGAGAACGAAACGCTAAAAAAAGAAAATGAGAACCTGCTCAAAGAAAAGGACAAGCTCGCGGAAGATAAGAAATCAGCAGAGAAAAAACTGGCAAGCGTCCAAAAGAACAGCGCAAAAACGAAGCAGGCCCAGGCAGACAATCGAACAGAAGCTTCTTCAGCCGGGCAGAGCAAAAGCTCAGGCTCTTCCAAAAAGACCGCAGAGCACAGTCAGGAGTGCAACATTAAGGGGAGCGTCAACAAAATTTATCATACGCCTGGAAGTACATACTATGACCGCACGAAAAACGTCGTTCAATGGTTTTGTTCTGAACAGGAAGCACAAGACGCGGGATACAGACCGCCAAAACGCTAAAAAAGCCGGCACGCTGCCGGCTTTCTTTCTATAATTCTCTTCTTAACGCTGTCAGCACGTTCGTTCTCGTCGCTTTGACGGCCGGATTCAATCCTGACAGAATCGCAACCCCCATACTGATGACAGTCGCGATGATGACAAGGCTCACCGGAATATAGGAGAACGTGATGCTGAAATCCTGTGCAGTCCCTTCGCCTTGGGAAACCGATGACAAAATCACCGGGAGAAGCCTGTTCACCAGGAAGCTGACACCGTATGAGATGATAACGCCGAATACAGATCCGATGAAACCGATATAGGCGCTTTCCATTAAAAACATTTTGCGGATGACGTTCGGACTCGCACCGATCGCTTTCATAATTCCGATCTCCTGGGTCCGCTCCGTGACGGCCATTGTCATCGTGTTGAAAATTCCGATCGCAGAAATCAATACGGCAATCACCCCGACGAAAATCAGTCCGATTTTAAAAGCCATAAAAAGCAGATTGACGCTGTCCAGCTTTTTCGTGACAGAATCGACGAAGAATCCTTTATCTTCCAAATCTTTTGTGAGCTGATCGACGTGTTCAAAGTTGTCCGCATAGACTGTCAGTTCTTTTTCTATATCACCGCTGTCTTTATCCGCTTTCAGAAAATCGGTAATCCCTTTCTGCATGTCATTGCTGATATAGACGCTGGAATCGCTGACCCAATCGTAAGAAGGTTTTTCCATTACCCCGACAACCTTAAAGTCATACGTTCTTTCCTTGCTTTTTTCTCCTGTCTTTTCATCTATCTTCTCAATCTTTAATTCTATCGTCTTGCCGAGAATATCTTTTTCATATCCTTTAGGTTCTTTTACATCATCTGGATTGCTTTCTTGCTGCTTTTGATATTCTTTCGCTTCTTTTTTCGTCCACAGCTGCTTGCCGAAATGATAGCCGACGACGATTTCATTCGGCGATTTCGCCACGCGTCCGCGATCCAGCTTGATGTTCGCTTTTTGCTCCGCAGCCATGTCAGTAAGTATAAAATAACCGATTTGCCCATTGGTCCGGTTACCAAATTTGGCTTCTACAGGCGACATCACTCTTGTACGTTCTATAACGGCTGCTACATCGCCGCGTTTTTCAAAGTCTTTTAAATCTTTCTTCTGAACCGGTTTGTCGCCTTGCCCTTCTTTTCCTGCGACATCGATTTTCGTGACAACCTGATCTCTCATCAATTGCTCGGTCATCGACTTTTGCAGCCCGAAGCCGACGGAGGCGAGCACGATTAAAAACGTGCAGGCCACCGTTGTCGCCAGTATTGTCATAAACACCCTGAGGCGGTTTTTCTTCATGTTTCTTCTGATGAATTTCAGCTGGTCCTTAAACTTCAACAGTCTCTTCCCCCTTCTCCAAAACCCCGTCAAATAAACGAAATTTCGTATCTGCGATCGACGCCACCTCGTCATCGTGGGTAATCATAATGAACGTGATGCCTCTTTCTCTGTTCAGCTGCTTGATGAATCCGAGGATTTCCTGCTCTGTTTCGGAATCAAGGCTTCCCGTCGGCTCGTCCGCCAAAATGATCGACGGGTTTAAAATCAAAGCCCGCGCGATGCTGACGCGCTGCTGCTGTCCTCCGGAAAGCTCGTTCGGATAATGGCCTGCATGGTTTTCAAGGCCGACGCGGCGCAGCATGTCATTCACCCTTTGCTTGCGCTCCGCCGGACGAACGCCTTTTAATGTAAGGGGCAGCTCGACGTTTTCAAACGTCGTCAAACTCGGAATCAGCTGAAAGCTTTGAAAGATAAAGCCGAAATGTTCAAGGCGGAACTCCGCCCACTCTTTTTCGCTGAATCCCGTCACATCCCTCCCGCCAATCATGATCTTTCCTTCTGTCGGCGCAATATAGCCGGAAATCAGGTTTAACAGCGTCGATTTCCCTGAACCGCTTCGCCCGACGATACAGGCGATTTCCCCTTTTTGGACGGTAAGCGAGACGTCCTTCAATACTTTGATTTCGTTTTCCCTTCCTTTTTTTCCGATTTTGAATGAGTGGTGAATATGTTCTATGGTAATCATTTTCTCTATCTCCTCTCCGAGGTTTACAGTCTCGTTTTTTTGAAAATCAAGAAGTAGCTGAGCAAAAATCCGACAACCGAGCCGATGATCATCCCTATGATGTAGCTTATAATGTTTTCTGAGGCGGCCAGGCCAAAACCGAAGATGCCGAATAAAATGACGAGAATCTGAATCGGTCTCTCCATCTGCCTCCATAAGAAAAAGTGTCCGTTTCTCTCAACCGGCTGTTTCAAAAAACAGAAATAGCCAATCACATAAAACAGAACGCCCATAATAAGCGGAATGAACATAACCAGCCTGTTTTCATCCAAAATGCCGAAATGATTGAGATATATAATCGGTGTGATATAACCTAACAAGTCCAAATCCATAAAAACACCGCTGTCAACCATTCCGAAAAAACGGAGAATAACCTGAATATTGGATATCGGCAGCCCGATGAGCAAATACGGCAGAATAGACGCCGAAAAAGCAACGACCAGCTGTCCCAATATGTTGCCTGTCATCGTCCCGGCCGCCATCACCAAAGAATAAACCATAAAACTGAAAAACATGGCGCCTATAAAAAGGACGTGAAAATTATGCACCTCCGGCTTCAGCACGGTGACCATCAAGTATGAGAGTAAGTACGATAATAATTGCGCTGACAAAAGAACAGATGCGCCAAACACAAACTTTGTCTGAAAAACCGTGCCCCGCTTATAAGGAAGACTTAATGTGAAATCGAGCGTTCCTTTGCTCCGTTCAAAGCCCAACTGGCTGAGTGCAAGGATGACTCCCCCTACCCAAAACATCTGGACAAATGTTCCGGTTGGATATTCTATGATAAACTCGCACTGTAAATCTTTAAAGACTTTTTGATCCTCCAGACACCCCTGATAAGATAAATAACCGTTCAATATTGTAAGCGGCTCGCTGAGCATAATGGCGGCAAAGACGATTAAAAAGAGCCATTGATGCTGCTTCCACTCTTTATAAAGCAATCCGCGGTCTACCATCTTCGCTTCCCTCCAAACTTCGCGATGAATACTTCCTCAAGGCTGACAGGAAGCTCGTTCCACACCTTAGGAGACAAGCTTTTGAGAAACTGCCTGCTTACATCGTCTCCTTTCGGAATGAGCACTGTATAAAACACGCCTGTATGGTCTAAAACAGGTATTTCTCTCTCCCTGATCTTTACATTGACGTCTTCTTCAAACGCCATTTGAATCTTGATGAAGTCTTCTTTCAGATCGTCAAGGTCCATGACGTTTGACAGCGTATTGTCTTCGAGAAAGCCGATCCGGTTGCACATCCGCTCTATATCTTCGAGCCTGTGGGATGTGATCAGAATGGTCGTATTGTGTTCGGCCACTTCATCGACCATCAGCTGAAGGACGTCATGCCTTGTGACCGCATCGATGCCGTCTGTCGGCTCATCAAGCAAAATGACGGCCGGGCGGATGGCAAATGACAAAATGAGCGACATTTGCTTTTTCAATCCTGTCGACAATTCCCGGTATTTTTTAGTTTCAGAAATCCCGTAGCGGTTCATTAATTCGTTTGCATATGTAACATCAAAGTCCGGATATATGCCGCGCAAAATCGCAACGAGCTGTTTGTAGCTGTATTTCTCAAAAAAAGGATTTTGCACCGGCATGTACATGATGTTTCGCTTTACCAACGGGTGATCCTTGATTTTAATGCTGTCGAATAAAATGTCTCCCTCGTCTGGAAGAAGAATCTGCTGGATAAGGCGAAGGAGCGTCGTTTTTCCCGAACCGTTTCTGCCGAGCAATCCGAATATTTCTCCTTCTTCGAGTTTTAAAGAAACGTCTTTGAGCACTTCTTTACCATCGATCGTTTTTGATACATGCTTTAACTCAATCATCTGCCGCGCCTCCTTTCACCTCTTCGCTGATTTCCGCGATCCATTCATATAGCTTCTGAATGTCGATTCCGGCGTAGTGTGCATCGATGATCAGCTGTTTTAACTGCTCTTTCATCATCGTGATCTTCCCTTCATCAAGCGTGACTTTCGCGTTTTCTGAAATGTATGTCCCTCTTCCACGCAACGTTTCGATAATCCCTTCGCGCTCAAGTTCTTTATAGGCTTTGCTTACCGTATTCGGATTTGCAATGATGATCGTCGCAAGCTCTCGGACAGAAGGAAGCTTATCTCCGGGTTTCATTATTCCTTTTAAACAAAGCTCTTTCATCTGCTGAATAATCTGCTCATAAATCGGAGTCGAGCTTCTCGGATCGATTTGGATCATCTATCTCCCTTCTTTCTCATTCAATCTCTTCAATTCATGGGGCCTCTTTAAATCTTCAGAAAAAACGCGCTCCCCATATTTTCCTGAAGCATAAAACCAAGCGTTGCAAGAGCAAACAAGAAAGAGCAGGCGATGATAAACGCCAGTACAACCATTGGCTTCTGTGCTTTTTTATGTTTATCACTCATGAAAGAAAGCTCCTTTCAACTTGTGTATTAATTGTATTACTCGATGTAGTACACTTAATACAATAATTAGACACAAATGATTTGTCAACAATTTTTCCAGAAAAAAAAGACCCTTTAAAAGGGCCTTTCATACGATCTCTCGAGGATCATATTATTTTGAAGGGCTTGCAGCTGAAGCCTTTTGCGGTAAATTTCCTCCCTTTGCTGCGGATTGGCAAACAGTGAGAGTTTATTTAAATCGTTGACTGCATTTTCAAGCATCAGCTGCGCATTGCTGTACTCTGTCTCATTGTAATGTTCCTGCTTGCTCGCAGTTTCAAATTGAGTCAAAGCATAATCGTAAGCATCATCGCTTCTTTGGATGTGTTCTCCGACGGATTGTCTTGTAGCCAAAGAAAACCCCTCCTTAATGGAAAAATTCCATCGCGTTTAGTTTTGCCCTATCCGCCCATGATCAATAAAGAAAATAATGGAGAAATGGATTTGTTCTCATCCGCATTATTTGCTACAATTTTAGGATGCCATCTACTACAAGGAGGAGCCTGATTTGCATCAGAACAACCCTTTTCCGTATACGAACAGCGAAAAACGATATCATACATGGAATTATCACTTAAGAAATCATTTCGGACACAAGGTCTTCAAGGTTGCCCTTGACGGCGGGTTTGACTGCCCGAATCGCGACGGCACGGTCGCACACGGGGGATGCACGTTTTGCAGTGCGGCCGGAAGCGGCGACTTTGCGGGAAATCGTGCAGACGACCTCATCACCCAATTTCATGAAATCCGGAACAGAATGCATGAAAAATGGAAAGACGGCAAATATATGGCCTATTTCCAGGCTTTTACGAATACGCACGCACCTGTCGACGTTCTCCGTGAAAAGTATGAAACCGTCCTCGGTCTTGACGGGGTTGTCGGACTCTCGATTGCGACGCGTCCTGACTGTCTGCCCGATGATGTCGTCGAATACCTTGCCGAGCTGAATGAACGGACATACCTTTGGGTGGAGCTCGGCCTGCAGACCGTTCATGAACGGACGGCCGCTTTAATTAATCGGGCCCATGATTACGAATGTTATGTCGAAGGCGTAAACAAGCTGAGAAAACACGGCATCAGGGTCTGTTCCCATATCATTAACGGCTTGCCGCTCGAGAACTACGATATGATGATGGAGACGGCAAAAGCCGTTGCCGATTTAGACGTACAGGGAATCAAAATCCACTTGCTTCACCTCTTAAAGGGAACACCGATGGTGAAGCAGTATGAGAAAGGCAAGCTGGCGTTTCTTTCCCAGGATGAGTATGTCAAGCTCGTCTGCGACCAGCTTGAAATTTTGCCGCCGGAAATGATCATCCACAGAATTACAGGCGACGGCCCCATCGAATTAATGGTCGGGCCGATGTGGAGCGTCAACAAATGGGAAGTGTTAAACGCCATTAACGGCGAGCTTGAAAAACGCGGCAGCTATCAAGGAAAATGGCACAAAAAAACGAAAGAGGAAGCCATGTCATGAAACTGAAGAAAATCCTTCCATATGCAAAAGAATTGCTGAAAACTGCCGCCGGGGAAGGCGACATCGTCATTGATGCGACAATGGGAAACGGTCATGACACATTCTTTTTGGCCGAGCTGGTCGGGGAGAGCGGCCATGTCTATGCCTTTGACATTCAAGAAGCGGCTCTTTTGAACACGGCCGAAAGGCTTGGAGTCGAGTATAAAGACCGGGTGACACTGATTCAAAAAAGCCATGATGAACTCATCGCTTCGCTTCCTGACGACGTCTCAGGCAAGGTGGCGGCAGCCGTGTTTAACCTCGGGTATCTTCCGGGAGGAGACAAATCGGTGACGACAAAAAGCGAGTCGACCATCGCCAGCATCAAACAGCTGCTCAACATCCTGAAAGATGAGGGCCTGATCGTGATGGTCGTCTACCACGGCCATCCCGAAGGAAAGCGGGAAAAGGACGCCCTGCTCGAATATTGCGCATCACTCGACCAGGATACGTCCCGGGTCCTCTGCTACCAATATTTGAACCAGCGAAACGATCCGCCGTTTATCATTGCAATCGAAAAGAAAAAAGCGGTTCAAAAGTGATAGCCTGAAAATCCTCCGTTTGGAGGATTTTTTTCATTCAAACATAATGTAAGCGATATCAAAATAAAATATGAAACACTTTTTATTTCGGAATTTTCCAAAAAAATATTAAAAAAATGGAGGTGGTTTTGCTCTTTGTCACGAAATTGTTGAAATCACACGTAAAAATACGGAGGGATTCGCTTGAAAAAATTTATCGCTTATCAAATTTTGATCGCACTCGCCATTGGAGCAGTGATCGGACACTTTTTCCCTGATTTCGGAATGGCGCTGCGCCCCGTCGGAGACGGATTTATCCGGCTGATCAAAATGATCGTCGTTCCGATCGTCTTTTCTACAATCGTCATCGGTGCGGCCGGAAGCGGAAGCATGAAAAAAATGGGCAGCCTCGGCATCAAGACGATTATTTGGTTTGAAGTGATCACAACCATCGTGCTCGGACTCGGGCTGCTGTTGGCCAATGTCCTAAAGCCCGGCATCGGCCTTGACCTCTCCCATTTGGCCAAAAAAGATATCGACGAGCTCTCGGGCTACACGGAAAAAGTAGTCGATCTTAAACAAATGATCCTCGATATTATTCCTACCAACATCATTGACGTCATGGCCAGAAACGATCTGCTTGCCGTGATCTTCTTTGCGATACTGTTCGGCGTCGCAGCTGCCGGGATCGGCAAAGCCTCAGAACCTGTCATGACATTTTTTGAGTCTGTTGCCAATATCATGTTCAAGCTGACACAGATGGTAATGGTGACAGCCCCTATCGGCGTGCTTGCCCTTATGGCCGCATCTGTCGGCCAATACGGCATCGAGCTTCTGCTTCCTATGTTAAAATTGGTCGGCACCGTCTTTCTTGGACTGTTTATCGTTCTTTTTGTGCTGTTTCCGCTCGTCGGTCTTATTTTTAAAATTAAATATTTCGAAGTCCTGAAAATGATTTGGGATTTGTTTTTGATCGCGTTTTCCACGACAAGCACGGAAACGGTGCTGCCGCAGCTGATGGACCGCATGGAGAAATACGGCTGTCCGAAACGGGTCGTTTCCTTCGTGGTTCCTTCAGGCTTGTCGCTGAATTGTGACGGCTCCAGTCTGTATTTATCGGTCGCCTGTATCTTTTTGGCGCAGGCATTCAATATAGACATGAGCATATCGCAGCAATTGCTCATGATGCTTGTGCTTGTGATGACAAGCAAAGGGATCGCCGCCGTGCCATCGGGATCGCTCGTCGTCCTTCTGGCAACCGCTAACGCAGTCGGCCTTCCCGCTGAAGGAGTGGCGATTATCGCAGGCGTAGACCGCGTCATGGACATGGCGAGAACAGGCGTTAACGTCCCGGGTCATGCCGTTGCCTGCATTGTTGTTTCAAAATGGGAAAAAAGCTTCCGGTATAATGAGCGCTTTGTGCTTGAAAAACAATATCGGACAGAAAGCCTATAAACATTAAAGCTCAAACCGATGACCGGTTTGAGCTTTTTATTACGAGCTTTTCATCCAAGGCATTTTTTGAATTTTGCGGTATGCCCTGCCGTTAATATAGAAAAAGAAAGACGTTTTGCCGCTCGCTTTGATCAATTTTTTCGCAAGCCGGCCGATTTCCTTCTGGCCCGCTACTTTGTCATCTGACAAATAAACGCCCAACAGGCCCCTGTTGATCAGGCGGTGAAAATTTTCATGCGGGATGCCGCGCAAATGCTCATCCGCCATTTCGATAAAATGCTCAAGCCTTTCCATCATTTCAGAATGTGACGAATAATAGGTGCAAAAGTTCAAGTCTCCGCCGATCAAATCTTCCTCTTGGTCGATCAAATAATCAAGCAAAATGTGCAATCCCTGTATGTACGGAAAATAGCTGTCGCGTATTTTTCCGGCCATCGCTTCTGTAAAGTCCGGCCGGACGGAATACGACACTAAACAAAAAATGCCGAGCGTCGAGCCTGCACACGCTGAAAATTCATACCATTCCATTTCAGGCAAAGCGGATTTGTATTTGTCGAACCAGGCCTCAAGCCGCGGCACGCGTTCGTGTTCAATGACGTGTTTATGGACTTGCAGGTCGCAGTAATAGCTGCAAAGCTCAAGCAGGTGCTCTTTGATCAAGCCGTAGTTTTCGATATCGGCCAGAACGTCCTGGCATGTTTTGACCAGCTCGTGCAAATAGCCGCAGTCTTCTTGATCTTCCCTGAACCGGTAATAGTTTTTCAGCTCCGCGCCGACAGTCAGCGCGTCTTTCATCGATTGGTGAAGCATGGCGAAATCGTCCGGATCAAGCGAAGTGCTGCGGTCGCATAAGTTATCAAGGTAGTCGCTTATCGTCTGATAGGCGGTAATAAACCGGATCGACTGCCTGATCTTCTCTCCTGAAAGAAGCGCCAATATGCCGCCGCCTTCACAGTGAAAGGTTTTTTGCCTGATGCTTGCCAACGCCTGCATTTTCAGCTCAGAGTTTTCAATGTTTTCTGCCTTCGTCCGCCATTTGTCTAATTCCTGATGGACGAGCGGAAAAACCTCTCTGTATACTTTTGCCATTAACCCTAACGGATGCTCCGGTACTGACAAAGAATGCACCTCCATTACGTGATATATTGATCTGCAAACGCTTTTGCCGCTTTAAAAACGTCCTCTCGTTCAGGCTCATTAAAGATCTCGTGATACAAGCCCTCCCATTCCCTGTATGCCTTATTTCGCGATGCAAGCTGATCAAACCATTTGACTGTCATTTTTTTATCGACGATCAAATCTGTGCCGGCCTGCATGACTAGCAAAGGGGTGTTGAGAAACGCATCAGCCGGCTCCAGCGCGCTTTTCATTGCTTTTAATAGCTCTTGATACCATCTGACGGAAACTTTTGTAAAATACAACGGATCATTGTCGGCCATTTCGATGAGTTCTTTATTTCTCGTCGCTTTGTCGGGCGTAATGCCTGATTCGAACGAAAGGGACGGAGCTACGACATTCAGCCCTTTGGAGAGCACGTCCATCAATTTGTTCGGTTTTAGCTTTAATTGCAGCCCGAGACAAGGGGATGATAAAATGAGACCGTTAATGGCATTTTCGTGCTGCTTGAACCACTCAATTGCGACGAGTCCGCCCATGCTGTGCCCGAGGAGAAATACCGGCAGCCGGAACGATTTTGCCTTGTCAATCCATTTGTCTACTTCATCAATATATTCTTGAAACGAGCGTATATGCCCTCTTGTTCTTGTCGATGTGCCCTGTCCGGGCAGATCGTCCATGACGACATGGTATCCGGATGAACGCCACATTTCGGACAGCCATTTATACCGCCCGTGATGCTCACAGGCCCCATGGACAATGACGATTGAAGCAACAGGTCTTTCCGCTTCCACGCAAAACATGCTTGACCACCTCGCGCTATATTTTTAAAACACGTAAATGAAAGGATGGAACTCATGATTTACCCTTATAAAGATACCGAACCGCTCATTCATAAAACGGCGTTTATCGCCGACAACGCGTGCATCACCGGAGATGTTACGATCGGAGAGCACTCAAGCATCTGGTTTTCCTCCGTCATCCGCGGGGATGTCGCACCGGTCCGGATAGGAAAAGGCGTCAATATTCAAGACCTTTCTTGTCTGCATCAAAGCCCGAACCGCCCCCTCTTGATCGAGGATGGCGTGACGGTCGGCCATCAGGTCACATTGCATAGCGCAGTAATTCGAAAGCATGCCCTTATCGGAATGGGATCGATTATCCTCGACGAAGCCGAGATCGGCGAAGGCGCTTTTATCGGCGCTGGAAGCCTTGTCCCGCCCGGGAAAAAGATCCCGCCGTTTCACCTTGCTTTCGGCAGGCCCGCCAAAGTCATTCGTCCGTTAACCGACAGTGACAAACAGGATATGGAAAGAATACGCAAAGAATACATTGAAAAAGGACAATACTACAAGTCCCTTCAACAAAAAGACTAGCTTTGCTACAACTTTACCATTTTTTTCGCCATAAATTAAGCAAAAACCTTTTTCTGCCGTCTGCAGCCTTAGCGCCAGCGGCTTTTTTTCGTTTCCGAAATCTTTACAAATACTTATCATTTGCTAAACATTCATTTTTTACAATAAAAGCGAGCTACCATTCGCCTAAGGGGGTTATTACGCTGAATAAACTGATGATCGGCATGTACAACTTTGAATGCAGAATTTTCCTCGGTATGAACAGCTTGTTCCATCAAAAAGCATTAAATCGTTATTTTCGCTCTTCTACCCATTTAGGGGGAGCTTTTTGTACCATTTTCGCTTCGCTTCTACTGATCGTGTTCGGCGAAGGAAATATTCGCCTTGCCGGAGCCGCCTCTGCACTTGCGCTCCTCGTCAGCCATCTGCAGGTCGTGCTCATCAAAAAGCTTTATCCGAGAAAGCGCCCGTATATGACGCTGAAACAGGCAAAGGTGCTGAACAATCCGTTGAAGGATCATTCCTTTCCATCCGGACATACGACAGCCGTATTTTCTGTAATTACACCGGTAATCGTATTCTTTCCGATACTGGCGCTTTTATTAATCCCGGCCGGAATCACAGTCGGCCTCTCAAGAATCTATCTGGGCCTTCACTATCCGTCAGACGTGCTGGCCGGCATGGTGCTTGGCGTCTCAGCCGGAATCATGTCATGTATGATCATGTGAGAACCGTTTCTTCCAGATTCAGCTAAATGTTAAAAACCAACCATCAGGAGGGGAAACGATGAAAATTGCGATTTTTACCGACACCTTTACGCCCGATGTCAACGGCTGCGCCAGAACGTTAAAGAGGTATACAGATTATCTGGATAAAAAAGGAATTCCGTATAAAGTGTTTGCACCGGAAAGCACGCACGAAACACAGTTTTCGAGCAGCATCCGCCGTTTTGCAAGCTTGCCGTTCTTCCTTTACCCCGAATGCCGGCTCGCACTCCCCAATCTCATCCAAATGAAAGCAGAGCTTCGTGAATTCAGGCCTGACCTCATCCATATCGCGACCCCGTTCAACATCGGCCTGGCGGGGCTGAAATACGCGAAAAAATCGAATATCCCCCTGGTAGGTTCGTATCATACTGACTTTGACCAGTACCTCGCCTATTATGACCTTCACATGTTTTCCAAGCTTTTATGGAAGTATATGCATTGGTTTCATAAATCTTTTCAAAAAATCTTTGTTCCTTCGCACGAAACACTGCGGCAGCTAAAGATGAGGCAGTTCAGAAATCTGTCCATTTGGAAGCGCGGCGTCGACTGCTCTTTATTCAATCCGGCATTTTGCACCGAAAAGGTGCGGGAGCAGTATGGAATAAAGGAAAAATATTTGCTCAGCTATGTCGGCAGGCTCGCACCTGAAAAAGACCTTGAGACGCTGCTTATGACTGCAGACCACCCAACATTGCAAAAGGACGTTCACTGGCTGATCGCCGGAGACGGCCCATTAAAAAAAGAACTTGAAAAACGCGCTCCCGCCAACATGACCTTTGCCGGCTATGTCAAAGGCGAAGAGCTCTCAAGCATTTATGCAAGCTCAGACTTGTTTGTGTTTCCTTCTCCGACGGAAACGTTCGGAAATGCGGCTCTTGAAGCGCTCGCGTGCGGAACGCCGGTGGTCGGGGCAGACTCCGGCGGCCTGAAAGACTTCATTCAGCACGGAAAGAACGGGTTTCTTGCAGAGCCGAAAAACCCTGAAGCCTTTGCCGCATACATTTTAAAAATCCTATCAAACGACGGATTGAAAAAACGGATGGGAGAAGAAGCGCGGAGCTATGCGCTCACACAATCGTGGGACGCCATTTTTGAAAGGCTCCTGTGCGAAGGCGTACTAGCCGAATGTTCCGGAGAAAGGACGGCTTAAAAAAAGAAAAAGGTTTTCGATAAATCGAAAACCTTCAGGCTGTCGAGAAAATC
>NZ_JBALMR010000056.1:0-25587 GCF_036963165.1 Bacillus sp. JJ675
TAGGGGAGCATATCACTGTTTGCCATGGCTTTTTTGTTATTCCCCCAAAAATGAAGAAAGCATCCAAATTTGTTTATCAATTTCCTCAGTTAAGCCGATATAAAGGTCAGCGGTGGCATTGTCTGATTTTTCTTCCGCAAGCCCGATAATATGTTCGATTTCCTTGCGGATTTGGCGGTAATCGCTGACAAGCGCGGAAACCATGTCAGACGCCGTTTTTTCTGTGCCTGCCTCTGAGATGGTGCCGTGATCAAGGTATTCTTTCATTGATGCGAGCGGCTGTCCGCCGATAGCTAATAATCGTTCAGCGACAACATCGGCCGTTTCTGCAGCATGGTTGTAAAGTTCTTCGAATTTTTCGTGAAGCGTGAAGAACTGCGGTCCTTTTACATACCAGTGAAAGCGGTGAAGCTTCGTATAGAGGATGAACCAGTTTGACAAATTCGTGTTTATTGAGTTTTCAAGTACCGGATTTTGCTGTTTTAATTGTTGAGAGATCATGTAATTTCCTCCTCGTGTTTTTCATTTGTTAATTACATTATAACAAATATAAAATTAAAATCAATACTAAATTATAATTATTTTAAATAACATTTTTGATCGAGCTTTTTGCTGACGGCCCGCTCCCAAAAACGCCACGGTAGGAAAGAATGCAAAAAGATCAGCAGGCGGACGCCTTTGCCGATCGGATAACGGAGTTTTTTCAGCCGCTTTTTCAAAGCGAGACTGCCGATCAGCCCTGCCACTTCTTCCGGGTTTCCGTAATCGCTCCGGCTGTCGGCGATGTAGGCTGAGATTCGTTCAAAGTATGGGCCGTATTTCGAATCAGGCTTAGGGAAAGCGACGTGCTCCGTCAAGGAGGTATCCCAAATTCCCGTCCGGTATGAGCCCGGCTCAACGACGGCAACGTCAATGCCGAAAGGTCTGAGCTCAAGGCGAAGGCTTTCGGAAAATCCTTCAACCGCGTGTTTTGAAGAAGCGTAAGGCGAGAAAGCCGGAAAAGCGATCCGTCCGCTTATACTGCTGACATTGATGATTTTTGCCCCGGCGTTTTTTTTCATATGAGGGAGGACGGCTTTGGTCACTGCGATGAGGCCGAACACATTTGTTTCATATTGGTTGCGGTAATCGGACAATGACAAATCTTCGGTAAATCCTCCGTAAGCCGTTCCCGCATTGTTGACGAGAAGATCAACTGCTCCGTACTCCTTCAGCTTGTCTGAGAATGATGCGACCGATTGTTCTTTTGTTACATCCAGCTCCATCACCGCAATTGAAGTTTCGGCATTGTGGGCTGTAATCTGTTGTTTTAATGCTTCGGCTTTTTCGGGATGTCTCACCGCCGCAATGACAAAATGCGTGCCGGCGAGCTTCAAAGCGGTCAGCAGTCCGATTCCGCTGCTTGCCCCTGTTACGATTGCAGTTTTATTTTTCAATGAAGTTCCTCCGTTCGAATGCTTATTGACTAATACCCCTTGCAGGGGGAAATAAATCGTTGCTAAAATTTTAAAGACCTATTTTTCAAAAAAGTAAAGCAAGGTGAGACGATGGACGTCAAATTAACCTTCCTGCTTCTTATTGTACTATGCCCGGCACTGTTTTTTCATGGTTCGGCAAAAGCCGCCGAAAAGCACATGAAAAGCGTTTCCGCTATTTTGATCGATGAGAAGTCGGGACAGGCCATTTATGAAAAAAACAGCCGCAAAAAAATGTATCCGGCCAGCATCACAAAAATCGCCACGGCGATTTATGCGATTGAGAAAGGAAATTTGAAGGATAATGTTAAAATCAGCAAAAAAGCTGCTGAAACGGAAGGGACAAGCGTTTATTTGGAGAAAGGGGAAATCGTCCCGCTAAGGACGCTGCTTCAGGGGCTGCTGATGAATTCCGGAAACGATGCCGGAACGGCGATCGCTGAACACATGAGCGGAAGCGTTGAACGGTTTGCCGGCGATTTGAACGCCTTTGTTGCAGAGCGGGCCGGCGCGGTCGATACACATTTCACGAATCCTCACGGGCTGTTTGACAAAAATCATTATACGACAGCCGCAGACATGGCGAAAATCACGGCATATGCCATGAAAAACGAGACGTTTCGGGTGCTTTTTTCAGAAAAGGAGACAGCCTGGCACGGCAAGACGTGGGATACGACGCTGAAAAACCATCACCGGATGCTCACCGGAGAAATTCCGTACAAAGGGATTACAGGGGGAAAAAACGGATTTGTGAATGAATCAAAGCATACGCTTGTGACGACGGCCGCGCGCGGTGAGCTTCACTTGATCGCCGTTGTGATGAAGGCCGATGATCAAAAGACGATGTACGATGACACAAAAACGCTGCTGGATAAAGGATTCAGCGGCTTTGAAACGGTTGCATACGAAAAGGGCAGACAGTTCACAGATCAAGACGGCGTACGGCATAAGCTGACGGAGCCTTTATTTGTTACGAAAAAGAAGGGGGAAGCGCTGAAGGAAAAGCTGGGAAGCGACGGAGCCCTGAAAATTGAAGGGGAAGACGGCAGACTGATTCGCTCCCTGCAAATCGCTGAAAAACCTGAAGGCGATGACCGAACCGGCGGCATTGCAGGCGCACGGGATGAACAGCCGCTAAGCGCCGGATTGTTCCTGTTTTTGCTCGGGCTATTTGGGCTTATCACAACAAGCTATGCGGTGAAACGGCTGCGGCGGCTTTAGAAGCTGGAGCCGTCTTTTTTTACCCGTGCAGGTAAATTTATCTTATAATGGAATCATTACGAAAAAAGGGGGACTGGTCATGGCTTTACAGCATCTTAAGGATACGTGGGATCTCGACGTCTTTTTTAAAGGGGGAAGCGATTCCCCGGCTTTTCAAGCATATTTAAAGGAGATTAAAACCTTGATTTCTTCTTTTAAGGAGAAAGCCACTGCTTTGGACGGAGCGAAAGCGGAGTCCGGCAGAATAAAAGACGCGATCGAACTTTTTGAGACGATCGATGTGAAAATCAGGCAGTCAAACGCATATGTCGGCTGTCTGCAAGCACAGAACATGACAGATTTAAAAGCGAACGCCCTCAATTTTGAAGTAACCCGGCTGAATGCGGATTTCCAAAAGGTTCTGGTCATTTTCGACAACAAGCTTGCCGCTATAAATGAAGCCCTTTGGGAAAAGGTTCTCAATGATTGTTCAGACATCGCTTTTGTTTTAAATGAGAGAAGATCGAGGGTGAAAGAAAAGCTCGGCGCAAATCAGGAATCGCTGATCGAAGGCCTTGCCGTCGACGGATATCATGCGTGGGGAGATTTATACAACAGCATCATCGGCCAAATCCAGATTCCTTATGAAGAGGACGGAGAAACGAAAATCCTCTCGGTCGGGCAGGCGAACAACCTGACATCCAAGCCGGACAGGAAGATCCGCAAATCCGTATCCAAAAATCTTGACCATGCATGGGAGCAGCACGCAGACCTTTTCAGCAGCACGCTCAATCATCTGGCTGGTTTCAGGCTGAATGTGTACGAGGCGAGAGGCTGGGAAGATGTGCTGAAGGAGCCGCTTGAAATCAACCGGATGAAACGGGAAACCCTTGATGCGATGTGGCAGGTCATTATCGACCATAAGCAGCCGTTTGTCGATTATCTCAAGCGGAAGGCTTCCCTTCTCGGTTTGAAGAAGCTGGACTGGTTTGATGTCGATGCACCGCTCGGTTCGGCTGCAAAGGAATATTCATATGACGAGGCGGCCAATTTTATTACCGAGCAGTTTGAAACGTTTGGCAAAACGCTTTCTTCATTTGCAGAAAAAGCGTTCAAAGACAGATGGATTGAGGCGGAAAACAGAGGAGGCAAACGGCCTGGCGGCTTTTGCGCCAACTTTCCGGACAGCCGCCAATCGAGAATTTTTATGACTTATTCCGGAAGCGCCTCTAACGTGTCAACCCTCGCCCATGAGCTAGGCCATGCTTTTCATCAGGAAGTCATAATGGACGTAAGGCCGATGAACAGGGCGTATGCGATGAATGTGGCGGAAACCGCTTCAACCTTTGCGGAGATGATCACAGCCGATGCCGCTTTGCAACAGGCTGATTCAGAGGAAGAAAAACTCGTCCTCCTTGAGGATAAAATTCAGCGCAGCGTCGCCTTTTTCATGAATATACACGCAAGGTTTTTATTTGAAACCCGATTTTATGAAGAGCGCAAAAACGGCGTCGTTTCCGCCGGCAGATTGAACGAGCTCATGGAAGAGGCTCAAAGGGAAGCATTCTGCGGGGCGCTTGGCGAGTACCATCTGTATTTTTGGGCTTCAAAGCTGCATTTTTATATTACGTCCATCCCGTTTTATAATTTTCCGTATACGTTCGGCTATCTGTTCTCGCTCGGCATCTATTCAAGGGCGCTGAAAGAAGGGCAGGCGTTTGAAGAAAAATATATCGCGCTTTTAAAGGATACGGCTTCCATGACGGTAGAAGATCTGGCAATGAAACATCTCGGCGCCGATTTGACAAAGCGCAATTTCTGGGAAGAAGCCATCGCCCTTGCCGTCCGTGATGCAGAACAATTTTTGGCCCTGACGTAAAAAGAGCCGTCCTCTTATTGAATGAGTTACAGCAAACGTGGATATAGCTAAGAATAATGTGCATATAGGAGATGAAACTGTATGAACGTATTTCGGATGGCCACGATTGCTGTGCTCATCGTTTTGCTAACCGGCTGCCAGGCGGCGCCCGGGGCATATCCGGAGGGCCGGAAGGCGGCTATAGAAGATGCGCCCGTTTCAGATGTAAAAAGCGTACCGTTCGATTTGTTTGCGCTGAAGGTAAACTACGGGGACGGAAAACACAATACATTTGAAGCAAGATACCAGAAAAAGGAGCACGAAGAAGCTGAAATCAAAGACAAATTGAATGATGCGGACCGTGAAGGGGAGGAAGCCTTAAATGAAATGAAAATGGTGTTAAGTGAACTCCCGGTGTCCAAATCTGAAAAAGAATCGGCAGTCATTCGCAATGTGCTGGAGGCATTTAACCTTGATGAAGGATATGACCGGTTTCAGCTGAAGGTGACATGGCCCGACGGAACGTCAAAAGTATATATCGGCAAATCGTAAAGGAGCATCCTCTCTTATGAGGGATGCTCCTTTCGGTTTGCATTCGCCGTTCGGCTGTGAATGTCTTTACGATTTGAGAAAATATGTTTCGATGTCATCGAGAAACAGGTTTGCCGCTTTTACGCCGCCGGCCGTCGTCCAGATGGCATCGTCTACTTCGTGCGCATTTCCTGATTTAACGGCATTCAGCTTTTTCCAAAGCGGATCGCTCGTCCAATCGTGTTGCCATGTGAGCGCGTCTTTTTTGCTTTCAGCCGGCTGATATGTGAAATAAAACAGGACATCCCCGTCCATTTCCGGAATCGATTCTTTGCTTTCGGTCATAAAAGCAAATTTGTCTTTTTGCTTTTCAAACAGCATTTTCTGCTTGTCCGGGAAATCGAAGCCAAGCTGTTTCAAAATGATTCCCGGGAATGAGTCTTCATAATAAATCCTCGATTGGCCGGCCATAAATCTGATGACGGAAACCCGTTTCTTTTTCTTGTCGCCGAGCTTTTCGCTTAAGTCGCTGACGCGTTTATCAAAGTCCTTTAACACTTCTTTTCCTTTAGCCTCTTTGTTGACCGCTTTCGCATAGAGCGAGAAGTTGTCTTTCCATTCGCCGCGGAGCGTTTCGGAGAAAACCGTAGGCGCGATTTGGCTCAGCTTGTCATAAATTTTTTCCTGCCTCATTTTATTCCCGATGATTAAATCAGGCTTCAGTTCGGCGATCGCTTCGATATTCGGCTGGCCTTCGAGCCCGACTTCTTTAACGCCTTTCATCTCATCTTTGATGTGGCTGTACCATGGATCGCCCGTCCACGATTTGACCGCGCCGACCGGCTTAATCCCGAGTTCAAGCAGCGCTTCCGTTCCTTCATTTGTCAGTACGACGACCCTTTTGGGATTGGCCGGAACTTTAGTCTCAGTGCCCATCGCGTGTTTTACGGTTATCGTATCCTTGCTTTTACCGCCTGACGAGTCCTTTTGGTTGCCGCCGCTGCATGCAGCAAGGATTGAAAGCGTTAACAGAGAAGTGAATCCAATCATTAACCACTTTTTCATGCGCGTCCTCCTTAGAGTGAAAATCATTTTCATTCTGATCTTAATTTTGACGAAGAATTTTGTCAATTGTTAATTGAAAATGATTTTCAAGATCAGTGTAATCTGATACAATAATGAGTAGATTGTGGAGTTAAAGTAGGAGAATTGAAATATGCTCTTTACGACAAATAGATATAGAACGATCGCACTACTGGCTTTCATTTTGATTTTAATCGCCGCTGTTTGCTCAAGCATCGTCTATGGCTATACCAATACGTCCTGGACGACGGCCTATAAAGCGTTTACCGATTTTAACGGTTCAAACGAGCACCTCGTCATACAAAACGTGCGTTTGCCGCGCGCCCTGATCGCCGCAGTTGTAGGCGCTTCACTCGGCGTTGCCGGGGCTTTGATGCAGGCGATGACGAAAAATCCCCTCGCATCACCCGGGATATTCGGCATAAACGGCGGAGCCGGCTTTTTCGTGGTCGGCGCTCTGTTTTTCTTTCATGTCGGTTCGCTTCAGGCGATAGCGTGGATTTCGTTTTTGGGCGCAGCATTTGCTGCTTCAGCCGTCTATTTTATCGGCTCACTCGGAAGGGAAGGCTTGACTCCTGTGAAGCTGACTCTTGCCGGAGCGGCAATGACGGCATTGTTTTCTTCATTGACGCAGGGAATGCTGTCAGTCAATGAAGCGGCTTTAGAGCAGGCGATCTTTTGGCTCGCCGGATCTGTGCAAGGACGCGACCTCAGTCTGCTGACCTCTGTCCTGCCGTACATCGTGCCGGCGTTCATGATCAGCTTTTTGCTGGGTTCCAAGATTAATATTTTGACAATGGGAGAGGACGTGGCCAAAAGCCTCGGGCAAAAGACGTGGCTGATCAAAGCGCTGATGGCGCTGTCGATCATTCTGCTTGCCGGCGGATCGGTGGCGGTTGCCGGACCGATCGGTTTTATCGGCATTGTGATTCCTCATTTTGCGAAATACATCGTCGGCCATGACCATCGCTGGGTGCTTCCTTATTGCGCCGTGCTGGGTGCGATTTTGCTCGTCACCGCCGATATCGGCGCGAGGTATCTGATCATGCCTGAAGAGGTGCCGGTCGGTGTCATGACTTCAATCATTGGAATCCCCATTTTTGTGTACATAGCGAGAAGGGGGTTCCAAAATTGAAAAATTACCGTACACTTCGGATCGGAAAAGGCGGCGTTTCCTTTTTGATCGGCAAAAAAGCGCTGTTTTCACTTATCGTTTTATTGCTGGTTACCGTGTTTGCCGTCGTAGTCAGCGCAGGTGTCGGCGAACGGTTTATATCACCGGGCACCGTCATGCGGACGTTTTTTGGCGTCGGTGATCCTGCGGATGAGTTGATTATCATGTCATTCAGGATGCCGAGGATTTTGGTCGCCTTGTTTGCGGGAATCTGTCTGGCTGCGTCCGGTGCCGTTCTTCAAGGACTGATCCGCAACCCGCTTGCATCGCCCGACGTCATCGGCGTTACGGGCGGAGCAGCTGTACCCGTTGTCTTGTTTCTCATGCTGTTTTCCGACGGCACTGGCGCGCTGACCGTCAGCATCGGCTGGCTCCCTGTCGCCGCGTTTATCGGTGCGGCTTTGGCTGGAATGCTCGTTTATTCTCTGTCTTATAAAAACGGCGCCTCGACTTTTCGGCTTATATTGATCGGCATCGGTTTTTCGATGCTGGCCCAGTCTTTGACGACGCTGTTTATGATGAAAGGTCCAATATACAGAATGTCGCAGGCAAATGTTTGGATTACCGGATCAGTATATGGATCGAACTGGCAGGATGTGCACTTTTTAATCCCGGCGGCGCTCATTCTTTTGCTGGTATGCGCTGCAGCTGCCAGAAGCGTCAACATTCAGACGCTCGGGGAAGAATTGGCGACGGGTGCGGGGAGCTCCGTTCAGCGGAACCGCTTCCTGCTCCTTCTGCTCAGCACTGCTCTTGCCGGAATTGCTGTCGCTTTTGCCGGAACCGTCGGATTTGTCGGCCTGATGGCGCCTCATATCGCAAGACGGCTTGTCGGCTCTTCATTTGGCGCCCTCTTGCCGGTCGCATCGCTGATCGGCGGATTGCTTGTGCTGACGGCTGATCTCATCGGCAGAACGCTGTTTTCTCCCGTTGAAGTCCCAGCCGGCGTATTCACAGCCGCGATCGGCGCCCCTTACTTTATCTACTTGCTGTATAAAAGCAGAAACCAATAAAAGGAGAGATTTCATTCATGAGTGCCATTTCAACAGAAACGTTAAGCTTAGGTTATGGAGAAACGATCATTATTGATGAGTTAAACTTAACGATACCAAAAGGTGAAATCACTGTATTTATCGGCAGCAACGGCTGCGGTAAATCAACTCTCCTTCGGTCTCTCGCACGTTTGATGAAGCCAAAGGGCGGTTCCGTGCTGCTGGAGGGAAAATCGATCGCCAAGCTTCCGACAAAAGAGGTTGCGAAAGAGCTGGCCATTCTACCTCAAGGACCCGCAGCCCCGGAAGGATTTACGGTTCTCCAGCTCGTCAAACAGGGAAGATATCCTTACCAAAACTGGCTGAAGCAATGGTCGGCAGAAGATGAAGAAGCCGTTAATAAAGCATTAAAAGCGACAAGAATGGAAGAGCTCGCAGAGCGCACGGTCGATTCGTTGTCAGGCGGCCAGCGCCAGCGCGCCTGGATCGCGATGACGCTCGCCCAGGAAACGGACATCATTTTGCTGGACGAACCGACGACATATTTGGATATGACCCATCAAATCGAAATTCTTGACCTGCTTTTTGAATTAAATGAAACCGAAAAGCGTACAATTGTGATGGTGCTCCACGATTTGAACCTCGCCTGCCGCTATGCTCATCATTTGGTGGCCATCAAGAATAAGCAGATCTACGCGGAAGGCAGGCCTGAATCGATCATCAACTGCCAGCTTGTGCAGGATGTATTTGAAATGGACTGCGAAGTGACGAGAGACCCGCTTTTCGGCACGCCGCACTGTATTCCGTACGGCAGGGGAAGATGCATCGTTCAGCAGGTGGTTGAGTCCCATGCTTAATTTAACAGAAAAGGAGCTTGAGTCTTTGCTTCGTTTCGGCCTGGGAACGAAGCGGACCGGCTCCTTATTGTCTGTAAAAGGTGACCGGCTTTTACATGCCGGTTTTTTAAAGCGGTATCTGGGGAAGATGAAAGGCGGGCTCAACGCCCCGAATGAGAAAGTCGCCGCTTCTTTAATGATGAAACGCTGCGGGATGATGACGGCGCTTCATTTTTACCTTTTTACCGTTTGCGGAAAACGTTTGCCGGCTGATCCTTCCTTGATGTCATGGGAAATTGACGACGGAGGCCAAGGGTGGGCGCCGTCGTTTTACTTTGAACATGAAGCGGAAATCGTTCAAGAAAACCGCAGGCAGGAGCTTGAAAAACTGACGGAAGGCGTTTTTAAACATCATGTGGATAAGCTGATAACCGCCTGTTTTCAGGCATGCTCGATTTCAAAAAAGATTCTCTGGGAAAATATTGCGGTTTATCTGTTTTGGATGTATGAAACACTGCAGACGGAAATTTCCGATCAGGAACTGAAAAAACGGGCGGAACAGGATTTTTACTACATATTGTATGAAGCAGAGCCGGACCTTTTTGGAACAGACGTATGTGAAAATCCGCTAGCAAAGTTTTATCAAGGGCAAGACGCGGAACAGACCCGCTCAACCTTCTGCTTGTATTATGCAACGGACAAAAGCGGCGCAACCTGCAGTACATGCCCGAGAAAAAAGCAAAAAGAAAGGGTGTCATGATGGAGCAGAAGCTTCGGGAGCAGCTTGACGGATTAGTTGAAAAATATACGGAGCTGCTTTTAGGAGAGACGGATGAAGAGCTTCAGGAGCAGGTGAAGATGTGGATCATTTATACGCATATCGCAAAAAGCATGCCCCCGCTTGCAAAGCATTGGAATCAAGCATATCCGGATGCAAAGCAGGGGATAAAAGAAGTAATCCAAAGCATCAAAAACATGAATGAAGCGCATCGCGCCAATCGGGAAAAATAAGCAGAGAAATCTCCCCGAGGATCTCTGCTTATTGGTTTTGCTGATAAGGCGACTGGCTTTGAAGATCTGCCTGAAACTGCTGGTATGTCTGCTGGATCTTTTGCCCGTCTTCCGCCTCCACTTTGTACCAGCCGTTTTGAAACATCACCTCGTATAATCTCCGCTGCGCGTTTTGCGCTTCATTGAAAAGGGTCTGGATTCCCTTATAAAGCGATTCATGGCTAAGTTCATTCAACGCTGTGGAGTATGCGGAAGTGATATATTTTTCGGTTGTCAACAACTCATTGACAAAATCCCTGTCATTCATTGCACTCGTTTTTGGAACCGGTGTTTCCTGGTTGCCGATTTTCTGCTGGTTTTGCTGGTTCATGTTTTGCCCCCTCCTATTGCATATACCCTGAAGGATTATCGTTCTGCCCTTGACGAAGATGGTTGAGGATCGCGTTGTAGTGGCTGTGGTGCATTTGACCGACACGATCAAGCTCTGCTTTGAGCGACTGATCCTGACACTGCTCCGCCATAAAATGAGCTTTTTTCATCGCAAGCAAGTTCCAGTTCAGCATATCCTGCAAATACAAATGATCCTTCGTCGAAATCACGGGTGGCGGTGCTGCCATTCCCTGCTGCTTCTGCATAGTGATGCCTCCTTTTTAAATATTGTTTTCAATGTTCTTCTGGACCATCCATATTATGTTTTTTATACTGCTGATTCTGGCTTGTCCGTTTGCCGCCCGCATCTTCTTTTTTGTAATCAGGCCCTGCGCTTCCTTTCATGCTTGCGGCGCTGACTGCAGCAGAAGAAGGGTTCTTTCTTTCGCGTACCATGCCTTCACCTCCTCTGTATAAGCGTGTCCTAAAAGCGGTGAAACATGTAAGATGCGGAGTTGCCTGCACCATGAAAAAATTTCTGACATTTTCCATCAAGACTATTGAACTCATTTCCAAAATCTTTTAAGATGGAAGAAGACAGGGGAGTTTATTTTTTTGGAGTAAAAATGAATGAGTGTTCATTCAAAAAAGGTGAGGGAGGATCATTCATGGTCAAGCATATTCGAAAAGCCGCAGTTTTAGGATCAGGGGTCATGGGATCGGGAATCGCGGCTCATTTAGCCAACATCGGCATTCCTGTGTTAATGCTCGATATGGTTCCGCGTAAATTAACCGAAGAAGAAGCGAAAAAAGGCCGCACCCTTCAAGACCCGGACGTTCGCAACCGGCTGGCGAGAACGGCCGCCGAAAGGCTGCTGAAGCAAAAGCCGGCTCCGCTGACTTCCAAAAAAAACATCGGCTATATTCGTACGGGAAACATGGAAGACGATTTTGAAATGATAAAAGAGGCTGACTGGATTATCGAAGTCGTTGTTGAAAACCTGGACATCAAAAAGCAGGTGTTTGCCAAAGTCGATCAGTACAGAAAACAAGGAAGCATTGTCAGCAGCAACACATCGGGAATTTCCGTCAAGCAAATGGCCGAAGGAAGGTCAGACGATTTCAAAAGGCACTTTCTGGGCACCCACTTTTTCAATCCGGCCCGTTATTTAAAGCTGCTTGAGATCATTCCGATAGAAGAAACCGATCCTGACGTTCTTTCGTTTATGAAAACGTTCGGGGAAAATGTGCTTGGCAAAGGGGTCGTTGAAGCGAAAGACACGCCGAATTTTATCGCTAACCGCATCGGAACGTACGGACTTCTCGTGACGGTCCAGGAGATGCTGAAAGGCGGCTATTCTGTAGGCGAAGTGGACTCCATAACAGGCCCTCTCATCGGACGGCCGAAAAGCGCGACATTCAGAACGCTGGATGTCGTCGGTCTTGATACGTTTTCACACGTAGCCAAAAACGTGTACGACCAGGTTGAAGGAGAAGAACAAAAGGTTTTCCGGCTGCCGGAGTTCATTGAAAAAATGCTTGAAAACGGCTGGATCGGCAGCAAAGCAAAACAAGGCTTTTATAAAAAAGAAGGAAAAGACATTTTTGAGCTCGATCCGATGACGATGACATACGGAAAACGCAAAAAATTAAAAACGCCTGGACTTGAAGCGGCAAAGCAGGTCAAAGGATACGGGGCAAGAATGAAAGCGCTTGTTTACTCTGATGACCGGGCCGGGGCCCTGCTGTGGAATATAACGGCGCCCACCCTTGTGTATTCGGCGGCCCTGACAGGCGAAATCGCCGACAGCATAACGGCTGTCGACCAGGCAATGAAATGGGGGTTCGGCTGGTCTGAAGGACCTTTCGAAATGTGGGACAGCATCGGTGTGAAAGCTTCGGTTGAGAAGCTTGAGGCCGGCGGCTGGCAGATTGCGGATTGGGTCAAAGAGATGCTCGATAAAGGGCATGAGTCATTTTACCTTCGGGAAAATGGAAAAACGTTTTTCTATGATATGAAGAGCGGCGAATATCGGGCGCTTCACGAAAATAAGAAAAACATCCATCTGTCTGCCATCAAGGAGACAAAGGGCGTCATCAAGAAAAACAGCGGCGCCAGCTTAATAGATTTGGGCGATGATGTCGCACTGCTGGAATTCCATTCAAAAAGCAATGCGATCGGCTTTGATATTATCCAAATGCTGAATGCTGCGCTCGATGAAGCGGATGCCAATTATAAAGGGCTTGTCATCGGCAATCAGCGCAAAAATTTCTGCGTCGGCGCCAATCTGGCGATGATGCTTATGGAAGCCCAGGACGAAAATTATGTTGAAATTGATATGATCATCCGCAAGTTTCAGGAGACGATGATGAAAGTAAAATACAGTTCCAAGCCGGTTGTCGCCGCTCCGTTCGGCATGACGCTCGGCGGAGGAACGGAGCTGTGCCTTCCGGCTGCACGCGTACAGGCATCGAGCGAAACGTATATGGGCCTTGTAGAAACAGGAGTCGGCCTGATCCCCGGGGGAGGCGGCAACAAAGAGCTTTACTTGAACCATTTCAAAGGGGTTCCTAAAGGAGCCGGGGCTGACATACAGCAAGCGGCAAATCACACGTTCGAAACGATTGCGCTGGCGAAAACGTCGACATCTGCGCAAGAAGCGAAGGAATTAAATATATTGACGGTGCAGGATCAAATCAGCATGAACCAGGATCATCTTTTGTATGATGCAAAATCGCTTGTCCTGACGCTCTATGAAAACGGCTATCGTCCTCCGGTCAAGGAAAACGTCCGGGTCGTCGGAGAAACAGGCTACGCCGCGCTCCTCCTCGGTGCGGAAGCATTGAAGCTGTCCGGGGCGATATCGGATCATGATATGAAAATCGCGAAAAAGCTGGCGTTCGTCATTGCCGGCGGAAGGGTCCCGTTTGGCGCGGAAGTTTCCGAAGAATATTTGCTCGATCTGGAAAGAGAAGCTTTTCTGAGTCTTGTGGGTGAACCGAAGTCCCAGGCGAGAATGCAGCATATGCTTGTAAAAGGCAAACCTTTGCGTAATTAGGAGGGAGAAATTATGAAAGAGGCAGTCATTGTGTCAGGAGCGAGAACCCCGGTCGGAAAAGCAAAAAAAGGTTCATTAAGAACGGTCCGCCCGGATGATTTAGGAGCGCACGCCGTCAAAGAAACATTGAAAAGAGCCGGCGGGTATGATGGGAATATTGACGATTTAATTATCGGCTGCGCCACTCCGGAAGCCGAGCAAGGGTTGAACATGGCCCGCAACATCGGCGCGCTTGCCGGCCTTCCCCATACCGTCCCGGCCGTAACGATCAACAGGTATTGTTCTTCAGGTCTTCAATCGATCGCATACGGAGCCGAAAAGATCATGCTCGGCGGAGCGGACACGGTCATTGCCGGCGGAGCGGAATCGATGAGCATCGTGCCGATGATGGGCCATATCGTCAGACCGAACGCGGCTCTGGCCGAAACGGCTCCCGAGTACTATATGGGGATGGGGCATACAGCAGAGCAGGTTGCCACGAAATACGGCGTGTCCAGGGAGGATCAGGACGCCTTTGCCGTCAGCAGCCACCAAAAAGCGGCAAAAGCGATAGCTGAAGGA
The DNA here is from genome assembly GCF_036963165.1 of Bacillus sp. JJ675. NCBI lineage: Bacteria > Bacillati > Bacillota > Bacilli > Caryophanales > Bacillaceae > Bacillus > Bacillus sp. JJ675. The sequence goes on from NZ_JBALMR010000056.1 coordinate 14,150, forward strand.
AAATTCGCGGAAGAAATCGCCCCGATGGAGATCACCGTCAGAGAAGTGGACGAAAATCATCAATTACAGGAAAGAACGTTTACATTTTCCGTCGATGAGGGCGTACGTCCGCAGACGACGGCTGAAGTCCTTTCTGCATTAAAGCCGGTATTTTCCGCAAAAGGCACCGTCACCGCGGGCAATTCTTCGCAAACGAGCGACGGAGCAGCCGCCGTCATGCTGATGGACAAAGAGAAAGCGGATGCACTCGGCCTTCAGCCGTTTGCCAAATTCCGTTCCTTTGCCGTCGGCGGCGTTCCGCCTGAAGTGATGGGGATCGGCCCTATTGAAGCCGTACCGCGGGCGCTGAAGATGGCGGGGCTTGAACTGAAAGACATCGGCTTATTTGAATTGAATGAAGCCTTTGCCTCACAGGCCATTCAAGTCATCAGAGCGCTTGGAATTGATGAAGAGAAAGTCAACGTAAACGGCGGAGCGATCGCACTCGGACATCCGCTCGGCTGTACCGGTACAAAGCTGACGCTTACGCTCATTCACGAAATGCGCAGAAGAAACGTCCAATTCGGCGTTGTGACGATGTGCATCGGCGGCGGCATGGGAGCTGCGGGCGTATTCGAATTAGTCTAAAAAAGGGGATGGGAACATGGAACAAACAAAGGATCTTATGAAAAAAGGCGGCGCTTTTCTGGTGGAAGACGTAACCGCTGATCAGATGTTCACACCGGAAGATTTCACAGACGAACATAAAATGATCGCCAAAACGACTGAGGATTATATTCTCGGCGATGTACTCCCATATATCGACGACATTGAAAACCACCATTTCGAGCACTCTGTCAGGCTCCTGAAAAAAGCCGGCGGGCTCGGACTGCTCGGCGCCGATGTCCCTGAAGAGTTCGGCGGGCTCGGCCTTGATAAAATCAGCTCAGCTTTGATCACTGAAAAATTTTCGCGGGCCGGAAGCTTTTCGCTGTCCTACGGCGCCCATGTCGGAATCGGGACGCTGCCGATTGTGTTCTTCGGGACGCAGGAGCAAAAAGAAAAGTACCTTCCGTCGCTTGCATCAGGGGAAAAGGTTGCCGCTTATGCATTAACAGAGCCGGGTTCGGGCTCTGATGCGCTCGGGGCGAAAACGACGGCTGTGCTGAATGAAGCGGGGACTCATTATATATTAAACGGCGAAAAGCAATGGATCACCAACTCCGCCTTCGCCGATGTGTTTATCGTGTATGCAAAAATAGACGGGGAGCATTTTTCGGCATTCATCGTCGAAAAAGACTACGAAGGCGTTTCAACTGGCCCGGAAGAGAAAAAAATGGGCATTAAGGGATCTTCGACTCGCACGCTGATTTTAGACCAGGTGCACGTTCCGAAAGAGAACCTATTAGGCGAGCCGGGAAAAGGGCACGTCATCGCGTTCAACATCTTAAATATCGGCCGCTACAAGCTTGCCGTCGGAACAATCGGCGCCTCCAAACGGGTGATCGAGCTGTCGGCCGCTTATGCAAATCAGCGCCGCCAGTTTCAGAAGCCGATCTCAAGCTTCAGTCTGATCGGCGAAAAAATCGCGAACATGTCAACAAGGCTGTATGCAATGGAAAGCTCCGTATACCGGACAGTCGGACTTTTTGAAGACAAAATGGGTACCTTGAGCGAAGAGGATCAAAAAGACGGCCGCCAGGTTGCAAAATCGATTGCCGAATATGCGATCGAGTGCTCGTTAAATAAAGTGTTCGGTTCTGAAACCCTTGACTATATTGTCGACGAAGGCGTACAAATCCACGGCGGATATGGATTTATGCAGGAATACGAAGTCGAGCGGGCATACCGCGATTCCCGGATTAACCGAATTTTTGAAGGAACGAATGAAATCAACCGCCTTATCGTTCCTGGCACATATATGAAAAAAGCGCTGAAAGGCGAGCTCCCGCTTTTCGAAAAAGCTAAAGCGCTTCAAGAGGAACTGATGATGCTCATGCCTGAAGAACCGGGCGGCGGTGTTTTGGAACAGGAAAAATACATCCTGAAAAACGCCAAAAAAATTGCGCTTCTCATCGCAGGGCTTGCCGCGCAGAAATACGGGAAAACCATCGATAATGAGCAGGAAATTCTCGTGAACATCGCCGATATTGCCAGCCAGGTGTACGCCATGGAATCGGCTGTCTTAAGAACAGAAAAAGCGGTTCTTAAAGACGGTGAGGAAAAACATCCGCAGAAAATCCTTTACACGCAAATATTCACGCAGGAAGCGTTCCAGGAAATCGAAAGCCATGCTAAAGAATCGTTAATCGCGATGGAATCCGGAGATTCGCTGCGGATGATGCTTGCCGCTCTCCGCAAGCTGACCCGCTTTACACCTGTCAATGTCATTGAGAAAAAACGCCTGGCAGCCAAGGCAGTCTTTGAAGCGGAGAAATTCATCGTGTAAATCAAAAACGCCCCGTTCATACAGCGGGGCTTTTGCCTTGGCGAAACAATTGTTTTAGGCTTTTAAAACAATCTGTGTTAAAATAGCCTCGGATAAATGAAGAGGGGTGTATAAGATGGCTTTAGACTTTTATTGGTACCCGAAATGCGGAACGTGCCGAAAAGCGAAAAAGTGGCTCGAGGACCACGGCAAAGAGGTAAATGGGATACATATCGCAGAACAGCCGCCGAGTAAGGAGAAGCTGAAAGAGCTTTATGAAAAGAGCGGTCTCGAATTAAAAAAATTCTTCAACACAAGCGGGCAGAAATACCGGGAACTTGGCTTAAAGGACAAGCTTCAAGGCATGTCAGAAGACGAGCAGCTTGAGCTTCTGGCTTCCGACGGAATGCTGATCAAACGCCCGATCACGGCTGACGGAAAAAAGGTAACGGTCGGTTTTAACGAAGATCAGTTTAAGAGATACTGGTTATAGTACGTGAAAATATGATATCTTCAATGTAAGACGATTAAAACAATTCTTGGAGGGATTAGCATGAGCACACCGAAAGAACTGCGCTATTCAGAAGAGCATGAATGGGTCAAAACAGAGGGAGACAAAGTAAGAATCGGTATCACCGATTTCGCGCAATCCGAGCTTGGAGACATCGTCTTCGTCGAGCTGCCTGAAGTAGGAGCCGAAATTAAAGCGGACGAGCCTTTCGGCAGCGTCGAGTCTGTTAAAACCGTTTCTGAATTGTATGCGCCGATCAACGGGAAAGTTGTCGAAGTGAACGGGGAGCTGGAAGACAGCCCGGAATTCGTCAATGAGTCTCCGTATGAGAAAGCATGGATGATTGTCGTTGAACCGGCTGACGCTTCAGAAATCGACAGCCTGATGACAGCAGAACAATACGAAGAGATGACAAAAGAGGACTGATAAAGGATAATACCCTGTCATTTGGATACTCTAAAGCAGGAGGGGGTATCCAAATTGACGCTGGGAAAAGAGAAAATCGATATTACAGAGCATGTTCAAGGCCGTTTTAAAGAGGGCGGCATGCAGCTGTATTATGACAATGAACCGATCGGCCGCATGACCGGCATGGATCAATACGATTTAAAATCCGGATACTCTTTCCAGGATCAGAAATTTTACAAAATGGCTGATACTGTAAAGAAACCGGACGCAAAATATGTGGATTGTGATGATCATCAAGGCTGGTGCTGACCGGCCTAGGCGGTGAGTATTCACTGCCTTTTTTTGGAATGAATCTATTTTTCTATTAAAAGGTGATCCAAATGCCGGAAATTGAAAAAGTCGTAATCGTAGAGGGCAAAACCGATAAGCTTAAAGTGAAGCATGTCAGCGGAGAGCCGCTTGACATCATCTGTACAAACGGTACGATCAGTCTCTCCAGACTCGATGAGTTTGCCGAAACGCTGTATGACAAAGACGTATATATACTGGTCGATGCCGACGACTCCGGAGAAAAGCTGCGCCGGCAGCTGAAAAGGGAATTGCCGGAAGCTTCCCATCTTTACATTGACAAGGTCTACAAGGAAGTTGCTGCAGCTCCGAATCACCACGTCGCAGAGGTTCTTTTCAGGGCGAATATCCAGGTGGATACGAAATATTTATGATTAAAAAAGTATTGAGGTGCGGTTCAACTTATGCAGGAACTCCAGGAAAGAGATTTAAAACAGCTTGGCAAAGAAACCTGTCTTTTGTATTTATATACCCCGTTCTGCGGAACATGTCAGCTTGCCGGCAGAATGCTGGAAGTCGTTGATGAAATGCTAGCAGATGTTCCATTCTACAAAAATAATCTCAACTATTCCCCGACGTTTGCCAAAGAAAATGAAATCGAAAGTGTGCCATGCTTCATTCTTTATAAAAACGGCCAAATCGTCAAAAAAGAATACGCTTTTCACTCCGTTTCCTATTTATATGATACGATCAAACAAAATGCTGTTGATTAAGGCGCTTTTTGACATATTTCTCGGGAAATATTCCTCAAAAACTTGTCGAGCAAATCATAAAGGACTCCCGCTGTATACAGAGAATCTGTAAGTATGACCAATTGACAGGAGGTTATACAGTTGGAGAAAATAGGATTGGTAGAAAGAGAGGAACGGGCTCCTTTTTTAAAACCTCTATTATCAACAACAGCTTTGCTGATCACCTTTAAGGGAGAAAAAGAAGCTTTTACGTTAATGATCAATGAACGGGGAGAAATGGAAAAATCTACTCCTGTTGAAAAAGCTCATTTGACTTTTTTTGGAGAGCAAAGCGAAATTATTGACCTTCTTCATGGAGACATCTCACTGCAGAATCTTGTTCAGCGCGGCAAGATCAAAGTAAAGGGATCTTTCAGGGCTTTATTGAAGCTTGAAGCGATATTGTGGCTGACTGACGGATTCTTCAAAAACAGCGACCTTTATCCATAGACATTTGTTGAAAAATTGACACATGATACAACATATGACCGGGACGGCGGGCTGTCGGTATGCCCGTCTTTTTGCTTTTTGCCGGGCGATCGGATAGGACATTCGTCTTACGAAAAATAGTTGACAACTATTTTTCTGCATGATATTCTACTTGAAGAATTCCGATCATAATTATCAAAAATAAATATATGATTCTCTTATCAAGAGAGGTGGAGGGAAGTGCCCTATGAAACCCGGCAACCATCAACAACCGTTGAAATGGTGCCAATTCACGCGAAGCGTCATGCTTTGAAAGATGAGAGAAAGGCCGCGACTTTTAATAGCCTTTCTGCTCATGTGTGCAGAAAGGCTTTTTTCATAAACATGATTGGACCTCGAAGAATAGAGCAAGAAAGCAGGTGATGGCTTTGATAAATCTTCAAAACGTTTCAAAGGTTTATCGGTCAAAACATGGAGATGTCAACGCTGTCCAAGATGTCACCCTCAGAATAGGAAAAGGTGAAATCTTCGGAATTATTGGATATAGCGGAGCCGGAAAAAGCTCCTTGATCCGTCTGTTGAACGGGCTTGAAAAGCCGACTTCAGGCACTGTTGAAGTAGCGGGCAGGGTAATCAGCCAAATCAAAGGGAAAAGCTTGAGGGAAGCGCGGCAGGAAATCAGCATGATCTTCCAGCATTTCAACCTTTTATGGTCGAGGACGGTCCGCGACAATATCGCGTTTCCGCTCGAAATCGCCGGCGTTGGCAAAGAGCAGCGCTTAAAAAGAGTCGCTGAACTAATCAAGCTCGTCGGTCTTGAAGGAAAGGAGAACGCCTATCCTTCCCAGCTGAGCGGAGGACAGAAGCAGCGGGTGGGCATCGCAAGGGCGCTCGCCAACAATCCGAAAGTTCTCCTTTGCGATGAAGCGACATCAGCGCTTGATCCGCAGACGACTGACTCGATCCTGGGCCTTCTGTCTGATATCAACGAAAGGCTGGGGCTGACCATCGTCCTGATCACCCATGAGATGCACGTCATCAGGAAAATCTGTCACAGAGTAGCCGTTATGGAAAACGGCAGGGTTGTGGAAGAAGGCGACGTGCTGAACGTCTTCAGAAAGCCGAAGGAAGACATAACAAAGCGCTTTGTCCAGCAGGTGACAGAACCGGAAGAAACAAAGGAAACGTTGCAGCATTTCCTTGAGGAAACGAAAACCGGTCAGACGATCCAGCTTACATTTGTCGGCGAAGCGGCCGAAACGCCGCTCATCACGCAGATCATCCGGAAATTTGACGTTGAAGTCAACATCCTTCAAGGGAAAATTTCGCAAACACAAGACGGCGCTTACGGATCTTTATTCATTCATGTGGACGGGGATGACAGCGAAGTCAGCCGGGTGGTCGATTTCATTAAGAGCCGCCAGGTAGAAGCAGAGGTGATTACAAATGTTTGAGAAACTGTTTCCTAATGTGAATCTGGATAACCTGTGGAATGCGACATACGAAACGGTTTATATGACGGGCATATCGCTTTTGTTTGCGTTTATCATCGGAATCATTCTCGGATTGCTGCTGTATTTGACATCGAAAGGCAACATTTGGGAAAACAAGGTGATTAATGCTGTGATCTCAGCTATTGTCAACGTTTTCCGGTCGATTCCGTTTATTATATTAATTATTATTTTGCTAAGTTTCACAAAATTTATCATGGGAACGATTTTGGGGCCGAATGCGGCTTTGCCGGCGCTGATTGTCGCATCCGCACCGTTTTATGCCCGCCTTGTTGAAATCGCGCTGCGCGAAGTCGATAAAGGCGTGATCGAAGCGGCGAAATCGATGGGTGCAAAAACGTCGACGATCATTTTCAAGGTTCTCCTGCCGGAATCAATGCCTGCACTCATTTCAGGTATTACGGTTACGGCGATCGCGCTCATCGGCTCAACGGCCATGGCCGGTGCGATCGGCTCCGGAGGGCTCGGAAACCTCGCATATGTCGACGGTTTTCAGATGAATTGCAACGATATTATTGTCATTGCAACGATTTTTATTTTGGCTATCGTATTTATCATCCAGTTAATTGGGGATTTTATAACAAATAAACTAGACAAACGTTAGGGAGGCTATTCAAATGAAAAAGAGTTTATTGATTGCTGCTTTGCTCATCGTTTTTGCCGGCATTTTGTCAGCATGCGGTTCTTCCAGCAGCGAAGGCGATAAAGACAGCAAAGTCATCGTCATCGGAGCGACGCCGACACCGCATGCGGAAATTCTAGAAGAAGCTAAACCGCTTTTGAAGGAAAAAGGCTATGATCTTCAAATCAAGAAGTTCACTGACTACAAACTGATTAACAAGGCGCTTGCATCAAAGGATCTTGACGCAAACTACTTCCAGCACGTTCCTTATCTTGAACAAGAAATGAAAGAAAATAAAGACTATGACTTAGTAAATGTCGGCGCGGTTCACCTTGAGCCATTCGGCATCTATTCCAAAAAGTACAAATCTCTAAAAGATCTTCCTGACGGTGCGACGATCATCATGAGCAATAACGCCGCAGAGCAGGGCCGTATGCTGTCAATGCTTGAAAAAGCCGGTTTGATCAAATTAAAATCCGGTGTCAAAAAAATCGATGCTACGGTTAAAGACATTACAGAAAACAAGAAGAACCTGAAAATCAAAAACAATGTCGCGCCTGAAATGACGGCAAAAGCTTATGAAACCAATGAAGCAGACGCTGTATTCATCAATGTGAACTACGCGATCCAAAACAAGCTGAACCCGAAAAAAGACTCCATCATGCTTGAGTCACCAAAAGACAACCCTTATGCAAACATCATCGCAGTGCGCAAAGGCGACGAAGACTCAGCGAAAATCAAAGCGCTGATGGAAGTGTTGCATTCAGACAAAATCAAAGATTTCATCAACAAAAAATATGAAGGTTCAGTGCTTCCTGTATCTGAATAAAAGCGAGCCCCGGTTACAGCCAAACCGGGGTTTTTTCGCGTATTTTCCGAAAAGTTGTCCATAATAAAGAAAAAATCTAAACACAAATGGAGGAAGTACGCGTGAATCAGCAACAACCAGACAATATCATCGAAACGGCACTGCACGAATATAAGGCGGGAATCGGCATCTTTTCCGAGAAAATGCCCGGAATCGCTTCAAAGTACAATGAATTTACACAAGAATGCTTTAAAAAAGGCGTGCTCGGCGAAAAGGAGAAACAGCTGATTGCACTGGGCATCAGCATCAGCTCTCAAGACGAATATTGCATCATCTATCATATAAAGGGGTGTCTCGACAGCGGAGCGACAGAGGAAGAAATTCTTGAAGCCGTCGGCGTTACCGCCGCATTTGGCGGAGGAGCAACGATGAGTCAGTCCGTCACCCTCGTCTTGCAGGCGATAGAAGAATTCAAGCAAATGAAGCACTGACTAAAGCCTCCGGGCATATGCGCAGCGCATTCATCTTTGTCTATTGCGTGCATCAGCTGGTACCATGTAGAAAAGTAGCTGAAAGGATGATTCATTATTTGCTCAGTCAGGGAGCAGCTTGATCTTGAATTTACGGCGGACATGGAAAAAGCGATGCACACGTCGCACGGCCTCGGCTACGGGGAATATGCGAGAAGCCGGGCAGTGCGTTTGGAAGTAGAGAAAAAGCGTGAAGCAGAGTACGAAAAAAGCAAGCAAATCGTCTTGCAAATAAATGTGACAGGGTAACGGGAGGACGGATATCATTCCGTCCTTTCGCATGCCCGGCTCATGAAAAAACCTGGTTGACGAATACAAGAGACAAAGATAAAATTAATATATGAACATATGATCATATATAAAGGAGGAGTTTATAATGAGTCATTCCCACGACCATGGAAGCCACAGCCATCACCATGCCCACAACGCAAACAGAAAGGCGCTGCTTATCAGCTTCGGCCTGATTTTCACCTTTATGGTGGTCGAATTCATCGGCGGAATGCTGACAAACAGCCTTGCCCTTTTGTCCGATGCCGGACATATGCTCAGTGATGCAGCAGCGCTTGGATTGAGCCTCTTTGCCCTGACGTTTGGAAAAAAAGCGGCAAATGCCAGCAAAACATACGGGTACAAGCGATTTGAGATATTGGCCGCCTTTATAAACGGCATCGCATTGCTTGCGATCTCATTTTATATTTTTTGGGAAGCGTACCATCGCTTTTTCAGCCCGCCTGAAGTTGCAAGCGCAGGCATGCTTGGGATTGCGGCCATTGGCTTGCTCATCAATATAGCGGCTGCCTGGATGTTAATGAAAGGCGATACGAGCGGAAACTTAAACTTGCGCAGCGCCTTCCTGCATGTACTCGGGGATCTGCTCGGCTCTGTCGGCGCGATCATTGCCGGCCTGTTGATGCTGTTCTTCAATTGGAATATCGCCGATCCGATTGCAAGCGTCATTGCGGCTCTCCTTGTACTTGGAAGCGGCTGGCGTGTTACGAAAGATTCGGTTCATGTATTAATGGAAGGAAAGACGGAGCATATCGACATCGAACGGCTTAAAAACGGCCTTTTGTCAATCCCGTCGGTAAAAGGCGTACATGACCTTCATATTTGGTCGATTACGTCGGATTTTCCGTCTTTAAGCTGCCATGTGGTCGTCAGCGAGGACGGTGACAGGGATAGAATCTTGCATCAAGTATCAGACTATCTAAAGAAAGAATTTAAACTCGAACATGTGACACTGCAGATTGAAGGAGAAAACCATTCCCATTATCATCCGTGCAATTGAGAACGCACCGCCCCCATCAAGGGGGCGGCTTTAAAGACTTCGCCCCGCATTTCTCCTTTTCTAAAACGATCCCATTATTGGATGAATCTGTATTCGTAAAGTTTCTTTCCGTAATCTCTTTAAGAAAAAAGCAATTTTTGTTACACTTTAGAACATGTACACGAAAAAGGTCAAAAAGACTTTTGTTGTATTCACTTTTCATTTGTTATAAAATTAGAATGAGAATAAATTGAGAATGATGATTATTTATATTGGAGGTATATTTCATGGCTGCTTCGACTTTAACAATCAAAGATCTTCACGTTGAGATTGAAGGGAAAGAGATTTTAAAAGGTGTAAACCTTGAAATAAAAGGCGGGGAGTTCCATGCTGTCATGGGACCGAACGGTACAGGTAAATCGACTTTATCTGCGGCGATTATGGGACACCCGAAATATGAAGTAACGAAAGGCAGCATCCTGCTTGACGGTGAGGATGTACTTGAGATGGAAGTGGACGAGCGCGCCCGCGCCGGCCTGTTTTTGGCAATGCAGTATCCGAGCGAAATCAGCGGTGTAACGAACGCCGACTTTCTTCGATCTGCCATCAATGCACGCAGAGAAGAAGGCGATGAAATTTCATTAATGAAATTTATCCGCAAAATGGATGAGAACATGGAGTTTCTTGAAATGGACCCCGACATGGCGCAGCGCTATCTGAACGAAGGATTTTCAGGCGGGGAGAAAAAACGCAACGAAATTCTTCAGCTGATGATGATTGAGCCTAAAATCGCGATCCTTGACGAGATCGACTCCGGATTGGACATCGACGCTCTTAAAGTCGTTTCAAAAGGCATCAACAAAATGCGCGGCGAAGACTTCGGCTGCCTGATCATCACGCACTATCAGCGTCTCTTGAACTACATCACGCCTGATTACGTGCACGTCATGATGCAAGGCCGCGTCGTTAAATCAGGCGGACCTGAGCTTGCACAGCGTTTGGAAGCTGAAGGATACGACTGGATTAAGCATGAGCTTGGAATCGAAGACGAAACTGTCGGTCAAGAAGCGTAAGCGTTAGGGGGATAAACATGACACTCGAAACAAAACTATCTGTAGACCGGGAATATGTCAAAAGCTTCTCTGAGAAGCATCAGGAACCGGCTTGGCTGCAGGACCTGCGCTTAGAAGCGCTTGAAAAAGCCGAAGAGCTGCCGCTGCCTAAGCCTGACAAAACCAAAATTACAAATTGGAATTTCACGCAGTTTAACAAGCATATTGTAGAAAATAAACCGCTTGATTCCTTGGATGATCTTTCAGATGAAGTGAAATCGCTGATCGATCTTGACAACGAAGACAAGACGCTTTACATTCAGCGGGATCAAACGCCGGCGTATTTGTCGCTCTCCAAAGAGCTGAAGGACAAAGGCGTGATCTTCACAGATATTCATACAGCATTCCGTGAACAAAGCGACCTTGTCAAAAAGTATTTTATGAAAGACGGCGTAAAAGTCGATGAACATAAATTAACAGCGCTGCACGCGGCTCTTGTGAACGGCGGAGCGTTCCTTTATGTTCCGAAAAACGTTGAGCTCGAAGCTCCCGTTCAAGCCGTTTATGTCCATGAAAGCAATGACACGGCCCTTTTCAACCATGTGCTTGTCGTAGCTGAAGACAACAGCTCTGTGACATATGTAGAAAACTACATCAGTACGGTCAACCCTAAAAAAGCGGTGTTTAACATCGTCTCAGAAGTGATCACCGGCGCAAACGCCCGCGTGCAATACGGCGCGGTAGACAATCTGTCTTCAGGCGTGACGGCGTATGTAAGCCGCCGCGGCGCAGCCCTCGGACGCGACAGCAAAAT
>NZ_JBALMR010000056.1:25687-31975 GCF_036963165.1 Bacillus sp. JJ675
CGGCAGAGGAGAGCAGACTCAAAACTTTACGACGCAAATCATTCACCACGGAAAGCATTCAGAAGGCTATATCTTAAAGCACGGCGTCATGAAGGATTCCGCATCTTCGATCTTCAACGGCATCGGAAAAATCGAACACGGCGCGTCTAAATCAAATGCGGAGCAGGAATCACGCGTCCTTATGCTGAGCGAAAAAGCGCGCGGCGACGCGAACCCGATTCTTTTAATCGATGAAGATGACGTTACCGCCGGCCATGCTGCATCTGTCGGCCGCGTCGACCCGGTTCAGCTCTACTATTTAATGAGCCGAGGGATTCCGAAAGAAGAAGCAGAGCGTCTCGTCATCTACGGATTCCTTGCACCGGTCGTCAACGAACTTCCGATCGAAGGCGTGAAGAAACAGCTCGTCTCCGTGATTGAAAGGAAAGTAAAATAATGAATGTCAAAGATATTCGCGAACAGTTTCCGATTCTCCACCAACAAGTCAATGGGCACGACCTCGTCTATCTGGACAGCGCGGCTACATCGCAAAAGCCGCGTGCCGTCATAGACGCGCTCGATCAGTATTACAAATCTTATAATTCTAATGTCCATCGCGGCGTTCATACACTGGGTACGAGAGCTACCGATGGATATGAAGGAGCACGTGAGAAGGTCAGGAAGTTTATCAACGCGAAATCGATGCAGGAAATTATTTTTACGCGGGGCACGACAACAGGCCTGAACACAATTGCGCTAAGCTATGCCCGCGCCAATCTCAAGCCGGGCGACGAGATCGTGATTACGCCGATGGAGCATCATGCCAACATCATTCCTTGGCAGCAGGCGGCGAAAGCGACCGGCGCAGAACTGAAGTACATTCCGCTTCAGGAAGACGGCACCATTTCATTGGACGATGTCAGAAAAACGGTGACCGCCAACACGAAAATCGTATCTTGCGCACACGTGTCAAACGTTCTCGGGACGATTAACCCGATTAAAGAAATCGCAAAGATCGCCCATGAAAACGGTGCAGTAATGGTCGTTGACGGCGCGCAGAGCACGCCGCATCTGAAAATCGACGTACAGGATCTGGACTGCGATTTCTTCACCTTTTCCGCCCACAAAATGTGTGGTCCGACCGGAATTGGGGTACTGTATGGAAAGAAAGCTTTGCTCGAAAACATGGAACCGGCGGAATTCGGCGGAGAGATGATCGATTTTGTCGATCTTTACGAATCAACCTGGAAGGAGCTCCCTTGGAAATTCGAAGCGGGCACCCCGATTATCGCGGGTGCGATCGGATTGGGAGCGGCGATTGACTTCCTGGAAGAAATCGGGCTTGACGCCATTTCAGAACACGAACACCGCCTGGCTTCATATGCGCTCGATCGTTTTAAAGAGCTGGAAGGCGCGACTGTCTACGGACCCGAACACCGCGCAGGCCTTGTGACATTCAACATCGAAGACGTCCATCCGCACGATGTCGCAACCGTGCTGGATGCGGAAGGAGTCGCAGTCAGAGCCGGCCACCATTGCGCACAGCCTTTGATGAAATGGCTGAATGTTTCCGCTACTGCAAGAGCAAGCTTTTATCTGTATAATACAGAAGAAGATATCGACAAACTGATTGCAGCTCTTCAGAAGACAAAGGAGTATTTCACAAATGTCTTTTAATGTGAACTTGGATACACTGTACCGGCAGGTGATTATGGATCACTACAAAAACCCGAGAAATAAAGGGGTTTTAAACGACAGCATCGTCGTTGACATGAACAATCCGACATGCGGTGACCGAATCAGGCTGACGATGAAGATTACGGACGATAAAGTAGAAGATGCAAAATTTGAAGGTGAAGGCTGCTCCATTTCCATGGCGTCCGCTTCAATGATGACGCAGGCGATCAAAGGAAAAGACGTGGAGACAGCCCTTCAGATGTCACATATCTTTTCAGACATGATGCAGGGCAAGGACTATGACGATACGATCGATCTGGGCGACATCGAAGCCCTTCAAGGCGTATCAAAGTTTCCAGCCCGAATCAAATGTGCAACCCTTTCATGGAAAGCCCTCGAAAAAGGCGTTGCCAAAGATGAAAGCGATAATGAATAAGATTGGAGTGAAAATGGATGGCTAAAAAAATGCCGGATATCGGCGAATATAAATACGGCTTTGCCGACAAAGACGTTTCCATTTTCCGTTCAGAGCGGGGACTGACAAAAGAAATCGTTGAAGAAATTTCACGCATGAAAGAAGAGCCGGAGTGGATGCTCGATTTCCGCCTGAAATCTCTTGAACATTTCTATAACATGCCAATGCCTCAATGGGGCGGAGATTTAAACTCTTTGAACTTTGACGAAATTACGTACTATGTAAAACCTTCCGAGCGTTCAGAAAGATCATGGGACGAAGTGCCGGCAGAAATCAAAGAAACGTTTGACAAGCTGGGCATCCCTGAAGCTGAACAAAAGTATTTGGCCGGGGTTTCCGCGCAATATGAATCAGAAGTCGTGTACCACAACATGAAAGAAGACCTTGAGTCTCAAGGAATCATCTTTAAAGATACGGACAGCGCCCTTAAGGAGAACGAGGACATTTTCCGCGAACACTGGGCAAAAGTCATTCCGCCGACAGACAACAAATTTGCGGCGCTTAACTCAGCGGTTTGGTCAGGAGGATCATTCATTTACGTGCCGAAGGGCGTAAAAGTGGATACCCCGCTGCAAGCATATTTCCGGATCAACTCTGAAAACATGGGGCAGTTCGAACGGACGCTGATCATCGTCGATGAAGGCGCGCACGTTCATTATGTCGAAGGATGTACTGCACCTGTCTACACGACGAACTCGCTTCACAGCGCGGTCGTTGAAATTATCGTCAAAGAAGGCGGCTACTGCCGCTATACGACGATCCAAAACTGGGCGAACAACGTCTTTAACCTCGTTACAAAACGCGCTGTTTGTGAAGCAAACGCGACGATGGAATGGATCGACGGAAACATCGGTTCCAAGCTGACGATGAAATACCCTGCCGTCATCCTGAAAGGCGAAGGCGCGCGCGGCATGACGCTTTCTATCGCTCTTGCAGGCAAAGGCCAGCATCAGGACGCGGGTGCGAAAATGATCCACCTTGCGCCGAATACGTCATCAACGATCGTGTCAAAATCGATCTCAAAACAAGGCGGAAAAGTCACATACCGCGGAATCGTCCACTTCGGACGCAAAGCGGAAGGCGCCCGCTCAAACATCGAATGCGACACGCTGATCATGGACAACAAATCAACTTCAGATACGATTCCTTACAATGAAATCTTAAACGACAACATTTCATTGGAGCACGAAGCGAAAGTTTCAAAAGTATCTGAAGAGCAGCTCTTCTACTTGATGAGCCGCGGCATTTCCGAAGAAGAAGCGACGGAAATGATCGTCATGGGCTTTATCGAGCCATTCACAAAAGAACTGCCGATGGAATACGCGGTTGAGATGAACCGGTTGATTAAGTTTGAGATGGAAGGGTCTATTGGTTAATAGAGTAAAAAACCCGTCACATAATTGTTTGTGACGGGTTTTTCTTATGCACTTTTTATATCCCTTTTACCACTATTGCGGTGCTTTTGAACTGAGATTTTCTGATATCAAATTGTGTTTAACATATCATAGATTATTAGGGGATATATGGTATCATATTATATAAATTATTTATTTAAGGAGAGGGAGAATTTGTACATAGAAAAAATAAAAATTAAGAACTATAAACAATTTAAAAATCTCGAAGTAAAATTTAATCCATTAATAAATATTTTAATCGGTGAAAACGGAGCAGGTAAGACGTCTATTTTAGAAGCTATCAGTTATGTGTTAGGAGCTAATGATCGTGGTGTTGAAAGTGAAGGAATTCAGTCCTTGTTTAATGTAGAGGTAATTAAAGAGTACTTAGATGGAGAAAAGAATTACGAGAATTTACCTGTTTTAGAAGTCGAATTGTTTATTGCTGAGAACGAGCATCAGTTTAAATTAGTAGGTAAACACAATTCGGAAAAAGATGAGCTAAGTGGACTTAAAATGAGAATCTCGCCTAATGATGATTACGCGAGTGAGATTGCAGAAACGCTAAGTCATAGTGAAGTTTTTCCATTTGACTATTATAAAGTTGAGTTTAAAACTTTTGATGGGGGATCTTATACTAGCTACAATCGTTATTTACGCTATGCCACAATCGACTCTGCTAAAGTTAATTCAAAGCATGCTACACAAAAGTTTATTGAGGATTATTATAAAAGAGTAAAGAAGTCGGAAGAAAGAGCAAAATTGCAACATCAGTTTAGGGAGCGTAGCCATCAGTTTTCTAAAGAATTATTGAGGTCAGAGGAAAATTCAGAGTATCAGTTAAAATTAAATGCTCATAAAGGGAAAGCGTTAGAAGAGAGTCTGACAATTCAAAAAAAAGATATAGATATTGCAAATTTGGGTCGTGGTGACAGTATGTTTTTTAATATTGACTTTGCGTTATCACGTACAAAACAAGATACTAATATTATTTTAATTGAGGAACCTGAGAATCATTTAAGCTATTTAAATATGCATCGCTTAATTAAAAAGGTTGATGAAACTGAAGAAAAGCAAATCTTTATAGCCACTCACAGCAATATGATTGCGACCCGATTAGATTTGCAGAATGCTATTTTTCTTGGAGATGGCAAGAGTACCAAATTAAATGATTTAGACGAAGAAACATCTCACTTTTTTCAAAAAAGTCCAGACAATAACGTTTTAAATTTTATTCTATCAAATAAAGTTATTCTTGTTGAAGGAAATACAGAGTATATCTTACTTGATTCTTTTTATAAAAAATATATAGGAAAGGAAATGTATGAAGATGGAATTGCAATGATCTCAGTCGGAGGACTTTCTTTTAAAAGATATCTTAAAATAGCCCAGAAGATAAATAAAAAAGTTGCTGTAATTACAGATAATGATAGAGATTATAGAAAGAATATCGAAGAGTCATATAGAGAATATGTAAGTGACAACATTAAAGTTTTTGCAAATAAAGAATCACAAGAATACACCCTTGAAGTATCGATTTATAAACACAATGAAGCATTTTTAGATAAACATCTTAAAAATGATCAGATGAGGAATGGTGTATTATCATACATGTTATCTAATAAAGCAGAGGCAGCATTTCGAATTTTAAGGTTATTAGAGAAATGTGAATTGGATAAAGAGTTTGAAATACCATCCCATATAAAAGAGGCATATAAATGGATAAGATTATGATTCAGGCAGTGGCTGGAGCTGGAAAGACTACTTTTCTATTAGAACAGTTAAATTTAGAAGAACGAGCTGCATTGATAACATACACTCAAGCAAACCAAGAACAGTTAAGAAGGAACATTATTGGAAAGTTTGGATATTTTCCAAATAATATTCACGTTTTTGGTTTATTTGAGTTTTTATATAGTTTTTGCTACAGACCACTACAAACAAATTATCTAGTGAATGGTATATGCTTTGATCGTCCTTCATCTTATTTAAAGGGATATCACCATAGTGATGGACGAATTTACTCTAATCAGCTATCTAGATTTTTAATAAAAGAAAAAGTTCCCTACTTACAACGAATCAATCGATTCTTTGATCATCTGTATATTGATGAAGCTCAAGATCTAACTGCGGATGATCTTGATTGGATGCTAAGTTTAAGTGATTTGAAGATTCCAGTAACATTAGTAGGTGATTTTCACCAATCAACTTTTGCGTCTAGTCGACGAGGAAAAAAAGGTAAGGGGGTATTCGCAAGTTATGAAAGTTATAAAAAACAGTTTGAAAAACAGGGGTTTTATTTTGATACTGAAAAACTTATTGCAAGTCACCGATGTTCCAAAAGTGTGAGCAAGTTTGTAAAAGAAAAGTTGGGTATAAATATGGAGTCACACCGAGAGGATGAAACAAAAATAGAGTTTTTAACGGATTTGGAAAGTATAAAGTCTATTTTAAAGAATGACAAAGTTATAAAGCTCTTTTACCAAAATTCAAAAAGGTATTCGCTTAAAGCAGATAATTGGGGAAATGTAAAAGGATTAAGTTTTTCAGACGTATGTGTTGTTCTTAATCCAACAACATTAAAAAAATATCCTGATCATTTATCTGATCTAGCGTCTCAAACTTTAAGTAAATTTTATGTAGCGTGTACCCGTACAAAAGGTAATTTGTATTTCATTAATCAGAACTACATACCGGAACAATATCAGAAGCATTAAAAAGAAAATTTAAGAGTAAACAAGAATATAATTGAGATACATAACC